>JBDUDE010000696.1:0-1647 GCA_040003105.1 Mucilaginibacter sp.
GCTTGTACTGGTATTTCACGGAGTCGATAACCTGGGTTACGAAGCGCTGCCGCATAGTGTGCTCGACGAATATTTTCAGTATATCAAAAACAACCAAAAGGATTTATGGATTGCCACCTTTGGCGATGTTGCCAGGTATATGCGCGAAAAAGAACATGCGAAATTTCAGCAAGGAAAAGCCGGCGATAAACTTACAATCGAACTTTCCACCGCTCTCGACAGGACTATGTACGATTTGCCCCTAACACTTAAAACCTATGTATCGCCCGAATGGAAACGCGTATGGGTTTGGCAGGGTAAGCGCATGCAGCGCGTTGATGCAGCAATTGATGATAAAGGTAGTTACGTTTTGTACCAGGCAAACCCTAACGGAATTGCTTTAACGCTGTCGGGGAAGGAAAACTAGACCATAGTCCATGGACCATAGACGATAGTAAGTAGCCTTCATCTTTTTTTACTATGGTCCATGGACTATGGTCTATCGACTTTTAAAAGAAACTCAACGGTATCCACGTTATCAGCATAGTCCCAAAACCCGGGTTGCTGGCTTTGGCCGAAAGGAACTATTTGATTGTTCACATTCAATCCGGCAGTGCTCACAATACATTGAATATTATCTGCCTGCTGCCGTAAAAGTTTTTCAGCCGATTCCAAATCATCGTAATATTCATAGAAAACTACGGCAAGGGGCGAGGAAAGCGATGGGTTTTCCTTTAATAATAAAAAGTTATTGTCCAAATGCTGTTCATTACCAACCAGGTATATCGACCTGTTGTACCCGTAGTTATTGTTGTATTTGTTGTGATGGATAATCGGCTCGAATCGTTGTATCGACTCAAAAAAGAAATTGAAATTATAGCCTTTCGGCACCATCAACTTTGAAACATTACGGCAACCAAGGCCGAAGTAATCAAAAATATCATGTCCTAAATTGTAAAGCTGCTCTGCTGTTTCATTTTCGGTCAATACAGCTACACTATTCCTGTTTTTACGGATAATGTTGGGCACCTTGCCAAAATAGTAGTCAAAATAGCGGGAGGTATTGTTGCTGCCCGTAGCTATGACGGCATCAAAGTTTTCAAGGCGCTCAACAAACTCGTATTGCTGACTAAAAGCCGGGTCAATATCAACAAGCATTTGCAAAATATGCTTAATCAGCCGCGAATCCTGCGACGATGCCTTTATTAGCGCGAAGTTTCCGGTTACCAGCACGCACAATACGTCGTGAAAGCCAACAAGCGGAATATTGCCGGCTAATATCAGCCCAACTTTTTTTGACTGTTGGGTTTCAGTTAAATTATAATTGTTGAGCCATTGGGCTAAATCAGTAACATTTAGCATTTTACCGATGGATGTTACCGCCTGCAAAACATTTTCGGGGGTAAACCAGGCGTTGTACTGTTTCTCAGTATCGATGATTGCTGATAGCTCCGCGCTGGGCTTAGATAACCGGTAGCCGAGGGTGCTAAATATTTCAATTAGTCTTGTTTTATCAAATTTTGACATATATATGGTAAGGATTGAAACCCTTAAAATCTTTTTTTGTTATATTTGCGAGCCTGTTAATAGCGGGCAAAGTTAATTGAGATTATAAGATTAAAGAAATATGGCGATTAAAATCACCGATGAATGTATAAATTGCGGAGC
>JBDUDE010000527.1:0-1647 GCA_040003105.1 Mucilaginibacter sp.
TCCCTGCCAAACCGACATTAAGTGCTCAAATTCTTTCATAGTGGTTATACAATTCGGTTAGTTTCTGTTTAATACGATAAATCTTCACCCGCAAATTTCCTTCTGATATACCCGAAACTTCAGCAATTTCGGGGTAGGGCACTTCATCAAGTACCAATGTAATGATAATTCTTTCCGATTCTTCCAACTTCGATATACACTTATAGAGCAGGGCCACCTGCTCGTTTTTTTCAGATACTTCTTCTTTTTTTGTTTCAGATATTAAAGGGGTAAGCTCGTCTTTTGCCTGACGTTTTTCCGAGCGCAGGTAGGTAAGGCAAGTATTAACCGCGATTCGATATATCCAGGTAGATATCATGGCCTGGTTGCGGAATTTATCAAGGTTTTGCCAAACTTTCAGAAAGGTTTCCTGTAAAAGGTCGCTCGCAGCATCATCATCCCCGGTATAACCGTAGCACAAATGGTAGATTTTTTTTGAATTGGCTTCGTAAATCTTTTTAAAAGCTGCTTCTTTTTCCGCCACTATCAGTTAATTTATTAGTTAGATTTTAAAACGCCAAAGATGTTACAACAAATAGTCATTCTTGTAAAACCAGGGAAATTTATTTTCGGCCTCAGCAATCAAGGCGTTATACTCCTGGCTGTAGTCAAACTGCAAATCTTCGTGCAGCTTTTTTATGCTGGCGTTTATTTTTTGCACCTGTCTTATCAATATCAACCGTAGCGGTTTGTAGGATGTATTCCGATTAATGTATTGGAGGTAGTTATGGCAAAAGTTTAAAAGCAACTCGATTTCAGCCGGCTTAGAAGCCATGAACTTGTTATACTTGCTTATCAGCCTCAATACCTTACGTACACTTTTTGAAGCGAGGTAGCTGTGCGAGGGTAGCTGGCTGAGCATAAAGCCCACTTCGGCCTTTACTTTTTCGATAAATGCGTGTTCATCGTTCGCTTCAAATAACAGGTAAGCCAGCAGTTCCTTGTTTTCTTTTTTATAACGCACCAGGCGCAGGCAAAGCTCGGCAACCTGCTCCTGCGGCAAATGCAGAACTTCTTTTTTTATATCCTGTAAGCCATAGGTAGTTATGCTCATGGTAGTAAATATGGCGCAAATTACTAAATTTTGTAGTATAACGCGAATGCGGGATTATGGTTTTAGCCCCACCTAAATCCTCCCAGGTAGGGAGGACTTAAAAAATCATCGCGGACAAAGCCAATGTCTCCCCAACCGGGGGAGATTTAGCGGGGCTTTTGTATCACCAGATGTAAACAGTTTGCAATACAATTATTACTTTGCGTAGTTAATGCATTTTGATATTATTGCATAACCAATTGTGCAATCGATTTCACACACGCAAACCAACAAACACAAACCATGGCTGCAGATACTGTAAACATTAACGGCAAGGCTAAAATTAATAACACATACGATGCCATTGTTATTGGCTCGGGCATTAGCGGTGGCTGGGCAGCCAAAGAACTATGCGAACATGGTTTAAAGACCCTGGTACTGGAAAGGGGCCGGGACGTAAAACACATAAAAGATTATCCCACCACCAATCTTAATCCATGGGAGCTGGAGCATCGTACGCAGTTAACATTGGCGCTAAAAAAAGAAAATCCTATTGCCAATAGCTGTTATGCTTT
>JBDUDE010000525.1:0-5451 GCA_040003105.1 Mucilaginibacter sp.
CGCAAGGGCAAAAAACATATTCGTGGCATATAAGTAATTTAAAGGCGATAAAATATGAACCTTTTAGCCCTTATGTGAAGAACTATGCCAGCAGCGTGCAGATAGCGCCCGAGAAGTTCGAATACTACGGGATAAAGGGAGCTTATACCAATTGGAAGGAATTGGGGAAATGGATAAATGATAAGTTAATGGCCAACCGGCAGGACTTGCCCTATCAAACCATTGAGCACGTTAAAGAGATTACCAAAGACATTGCTGACCCTAAACTGAAGGCAAGAAAGATATACGAATATATGCAGGGCAAAACGCATTACATCAGCGTACAGGTAGGCATAGGCGGCTACCAGCCGTTTTTGGCGTCGGATGTTGATCAGCAAAACTATGGCGATTGCAAGGCGCTGGTAAACTATACCCAGGCATTGCTAAAAGTAGTTAATATCGACTCCTACTATTGCATTGTTAAATCGGGCCGGGGCCACAATGTTAGCCTGTTGAGTGATTTTGCCAGCATGGGCCAGGCAGACCACATTATTCTCTGTGTGCCATTTAAAAACGACACCACCTGGGCCGATTGCACCAGCCAGACTATTCCGTTTGGCTATTTGGGCGATTTTACCGATAACCGCACAGTGCTTGCCCTTACACCCGAAGGTGGCAAACTGCTACGTACGCCAAAGTATCCCGCCCCAGTTAACCTTGAAAGCAGGAAAGCCGAATTTACCATCAGCAGTACGGGTGAATTATCAGGCGTAATGACATCGGCATTTAAAGGTATTGAGTACGAAGACCGCGACGATTTAATAAAAGAAACCCGTACCGAACAGTACAAAATGGTACAAAAAAAATACCCGATAAATAACATGGATATTGATGATTTTGAAATCAAACAAGATAAAAGTTTTGACCCAAGTACTACTGAAACTATAAAATTGCATGCCAGGGATTACGCGACTATTGACAACGGTAAATTTTATTTTCTGCTTAACCCTGCCAACCGCGAAACTTATGTACCAAAACAGGTGCGTAACCGCGTAACTGACGTAAATATAACGCGCGGCTATACCGAAGAAGACGAGGTTATCTACACAATTCCCGCCGGTTATCGTTTGGAAAAAACGATATTAAAAGAAAAATTGGAAAAGCCATTCGGAAACTTCACAGCCACCCTGGAACTGACGGGCGATAAACTAACTTACAAACGCAAATTCCAGCTTATCGGAGGCACCTACAGTAAAGATGTTTATCCCGATGTGGTTGATTTTTTCCAGGCTGTGGTTGATGCGGATGAGTATAATGTGGTGCTGGTTAAAACCAGTAACTAAGAATAACTATCCCGAGGATAATACCAACAACCATAATTACGTAAAGCATAATTTCGGTACCGGCAAAACGCTTATACTTTGTCCAGAAAGAAGTTTCTTGTTTGGGTGCTGACATGATGCCGCGAAATTACCGATTAAAATTTTAATTTAGGTGCGATGAATAAAAACGACGAACAGGAAATAAAAAAGGAGTTCCAGCTGGAACGGATTATTCTTTTTAGCGATGCTGTTTTTGCTATAATAATTACCATAATGGTGTTGGATATCCACCTGCCAGAAGGTATAAAGCACGCGGACCCCGCCCACGTAAGGCATGCTTTTTTAGAGTTAATACCAAAAGCCCTGGCTTATGGTCTAAGCTTTTTCCTGGTGGCTAAATTTTGGACGAGTCATTTAAAAATTTTTAGCCATTTAAAGGACTATGATGCTAAACTGCTTGCACATAATTTATTTTATTTGTTCACAGTAAGTTTGTTTCCGTTTGCTGTTACGCTTATATCGGGAAATATCAGCCCTGAAAGCCCTGCTTACGGTTGGGGAATCTACACTTACGCGGGAATCATACTTGTAACCACTTTAAGCCAAACATCACTTAGCCATTACCTTGTAGTAAACCGCGAGAGACTGTGTTTCGAGCCGGAAAAAGTGGTTGAAGTACTCAAATACAAAGTGCTTAGATTTAATTTCATAACTGTCCCGGCGGTAATAATTGTTATCGCAGTAATATCGTTTTTGGGATATCCGGCTTATTACTCAATGGGGGCCCTGGGGATTTACGGTTTTAGTATGGCTTTGGTCTTCAGAAAATACTATCCAAAAGAAAACAGCGGCCCGGTCATTTTCAGGCTATACAGCACAATTAAAAAAAGAAGGTTAGGCAGAAAAAAGCATGCCGAAATAATTGCAGAGGAATAGTTTTTTTATTTACTCCCACCCGATGCAACATATCCCGTATCAGGCAATATTGAACCGCACCTCGAAAAATATTTATAAGTGTATGGATCGTGCAATTTGGTTATTATAACGCCTTTTGATGAACTGGCATGCACGTAATATCCATTTTGCAGGTATACTGCTACATGGCTGAACTTTTTGCCATCGTAATCAAAAAACAGCAAGTCACCTTCAACTAATTCCTCTTCGTATTTGCGTTTAATTACATTTATCTGCTGGCTGGTTGAGCGCGGGATGCTTATTCCGTAAACCTCCTGTTCCAGCAACTGCGCCAGGCCCGAGCAATCGACCCCACTTTTGTCTTCGCCACCGAAACGATACGGTGTACCCCACCATTGCTCAATAAAGGCATATAAGCGGCCGTTTTGTATCTGGCTTTTATCCACATTTAATATGGCTGCATATTTGTCGGCAATACTGCCTTCAGGTTGTACAATCTGGCCCGGTTGGCCGCGCATAGCTACCCTGCGGCTATGGCATGATGACAGAATAACAGTAACGGCTAATAAACAAAACAGACAATTTATTCTATTCATGCCATAAAGGTAAGCGCAATAGGGATTTGAAAATTTGCGGATGTTTTTAACATATTAACATTATTGGGGGATTTCACCGATTGGGAGAATGATTGCACCCGATTCGTATCACTTCAAATAATACTTTTCCAATTTTCAACTTTAATTCCCATCGACTTGCTGCGGCAAATCGGCAGGGTCAATCACGGAGCCTGCGCGCGAAAAATATTTGAGCAGTGAAGGAGCGTGCAATTTTATGATGATAACACCCTTGCTTGTACTTGCGTGTACAACATATCCATTTTGCAGGTAGATACCTACATGGCTGAATGGCTTACCGTCGAAATCAAAGAAAACCAGGTCGCCCTCTTTAAGTTCATTTTCAGGCTTTTGATTGATGTAGTTTATCTGCAGGTTAGTTGAGCGGGGCATATCGGCGATATCATAAACCTGCTGCTGCAACAGGTAAACAAAGCCGGAGCAGTCAACCCCATCGCGTGCAAGGCCACCGAAGCGGTATGGCGTGCCCATCCATTGGTCGATAAAGTCATAGAGGCGACCGTTTTGAATATCAGCTTTTTTTAGTCCTAAAATCGTCGCATACTTTTTGGCGATGCTATCGGCTGCCGGCACCATAAGATAAGGCGGGCGATGCTGTAGGACTGGTTTTACCGGAACATTGTTTATAACCAAAGTCTTGCCGGGTGCATCAGGAATCGGGCTATTGAATACCACCGGCTGCGGTGCTGCCGTCCGTTTTAAAGCGCTGCACGAAGAAAGTAAGGCAGCCGCAACAATAAATAATAAACGAAACTGATGTGATTTGCAAACATTCATGACCGGCAGGTTGATAAATAACTAAGATACAATATTTTAAACACCGAATCTTTTTCCAGTTCTCAACTAACCTCTAATCTCCATTCTCTAATTACTACCCCTTTATCACCCGCTGTATCTCATCCAGTTTCATCAAGGCTTCAACAGGTGTTAGCGTGTTTACATCAAGGTTATTCAGGGTGTCGCGTATTTTTACCAGTACAGGATCGTCGATGCTGAACATCTGCATTTGCACGGCTTGCTTTTGCACCTTACGGATGCTTTCTTTGATGTGCTCCCCTCCTGTCCGCTCGTTTTCCAGCTTTTTTAATATCTCGTTGGCACGGCTCAACACCTTTTGCGGCATGCCCGCCAGCTTGGCCACGTGTATACCGAAGCTATGCTCGCTGCCGCCGGGAACCAGTTTGCGCAGAAATATAATTTGATGCCCTACCTCTTTCACAGATACATTAAAGTTTTTAATCCGATTAAAAGAATTGCTCAACTCGTTTAGCTCATGGTAATGCGTTGCGAATAATGTTTTGGCCCGCGCCGTTGGCTGGTTATGCAAAAATTCGGCTATCGACCAGGCAATGGATATACCATCGTACGTCGATGTTCCGCGGCCAATCTCATCCAGCAATATCAGGCTGCGGTCTGACAGGTTATTCAGGATGCTGGCCGTCTCGTTCATCTCGACCATAAAAGTCGACTCGCCCGATGTAAGGTTATCAGATGCGCCCACCCTGGTAAATATCTTATCAACCAGGCCTATTGAAGCAGCCTTCGCGGGCACAAAGCAGCCCATCTGTGCCATTAGTACTATTAACCCGGTTTGCCTTAGCAATGCCGACTTACCGGCCATGTTAGGCCCGGTAATAATAATTATCTGTTGCGTTTCCGAATCAAGGAACACATCATTGGTAATATACTCCTCGCCAAGTGGTAAATTCTTTTCAATAACCGGGTGGCGACCACCTTTTATATCGATAACCCGGCTATCGTTCATATCCGGCTTAACATAGTAGTTTTTGATCGATATGGTTGCAAAGTTAAGCAACACATCCAACCGGGCCACCAGTTGGGCATTCAACTGTATTGGTTTAATATATTCGGCCAACGAATAAAGCAGGTCGTTATACAACCGTGTTTCTAACACCAGTATCTTTTCCTCCGCCCCTAAAATCTGTTCTTCGTATTCTTTCAATTCAGGTGTAATGTAGCGTTCGGCATTTACCAGCGTTTGCTTGCGTATCCATTCGGCGGGCACCTTATCGCGGTGGCTGTGCGTAACCTCCAGGTAATAGCCAAACACGTTGTTAAACGATACTTTAAGGGATGGTATGCCTGTTTGCTCGGCTTCGCGCTTTTGTATTTCGAGTAAATAACCTTTACCGCCAAAGGCAATTTTACGAAGCCTGTCGAGCTCTTCATTTATCCCATCGCTCATTACGCTGCCCTTAACCAGCATAACGGGTGGCTCGGGATTAAGCTCTTTCTCTATTTTATCACTGATGAGTGTACACGGATTTAGTTGCGCGGCTATAGCCTGCAAAGGCAGACTTACCGACGTTTCACCTATTTTTTTTATAACGTCTATTGCCAATAAAGCTTTTTTAAGCTGGCACACCTCGCGCGGGTTAGCTTTCTGCAACCCAATTTTTGATATCAGCCTTTCCAAATCGCCAATCAGCCTGATGTTTTGCTTAAGGGATTCACGCAACTCTTCCTGCTCAATCAGGTATTCAACCACACCAAGGCGGTCGTTTATCGGTTTTAATTCCTTTAGGGGCATTACAATCCAGCGGCGCAGTAAACGGGCGCCCATGGGCGAGCAGGTATGA
>JBDUDE010000605.1:0-5448 GCA_040003105.1 Mucilaginibacter sp.
CAACATTGGTGCCCTTAATCCGAACAGTAGCGCCAACTACCGGGAGCCTGTCGTCTCCACCAATAACTTTACCGGTATGGCGCCCCGAACCTCTGTTTGCAGATGAATTACTTACCAGGGTTTGTGTGCGCCTTTGTGGAGGAGGGGTTGCATGTGCCTGTGGGGTTTCCTGCTTAATTTCTTTTGGTTTGTCGCCGGCATTCAGCCAACTGACAAGTTCGTCTTTCATCCGTTCGGCAGCAGTTACATTTTCCCGCTGTGGCTGCATATTATCCGCACTCCTTTGCTTCATTATGGCATCATACTCCGCCTGCAATTCGGCCGGTGGATTAATGCCGTATAGTATGTAATCGTTCACCGTCTCCAAAACAATCAGCGAGGTATTGCGGGTAACAATCCCAAACCTCTTACCGAGCGATTCAATATCCTGCCGGTTGGTATCGTAATCTATATCCAGTTCGCTTATCTTCTTTTGCGCCCACAGTTTGGCTACATCCACATTATCAACCGCATTGCTTGTCAAATCGAGGGTGATTGTTTTTTCATAGCTTATGTTATTGCCAAATCCGTATTGCAGGGTGATGGTTTGGTTAGGATCACGGGTTACACCGGCAATAGAGAAAGCACCGCTTACCACAACCGGCAGCGAAGGGTAGCTTTCTTCAACTGATGCACCTGGCTTGATGCCCAGGAAATGCATTGGCTGGTTGGTTAAACTATTTAATGCTTTGCCGTTATCATCTCTGGTTAGGTCAATCAAATCGCCACCGGTTTTTAAGGCTATTAGCTTCAAATTGCTATAATCCGCGGCTGCGGCCGAGTTGATGCAGTAGACGGGCTTTTTAGTCAGTTTTATCGTTTTTTCGCCAAAGGTTTGATGGCCATCGCTCATTAGTAAAAATTCATCAACGGCATACTTTGACAAATCTATTTTTCCAAAATCAGTAGCGCCATCATAGGTAACATGTTCCAAACCAGCTTTAAGCCCGTCCCAATTGCCGTTGACAATGGCGTAGGTTTTTGTGTTTAAAATGGCATTGCTGAACGTCACCAGTGTAACCTCAGTGTTGCTTATTTTTTTAAAATAGGCATCCAGCATCGCAAATTCTTTTTTGCTGTCGCGATTGGTGCCGCTTAAAGATGCATCCCACAATAAACCAATATGCGGCGGGGGTGGTTTGCTGATAACTTGTGCCTGAAGCATGGTGTTGATAAAATAATAATACTTGTTGCCCTGTGCCTGTATCATCACCTCGCTGGCATCTTTCGGTTTTGGTATTGAAAACGACAGCGAATGATTGGGCTCATAATTACTTTTATCGATAGCTGCCGACCATGTGTTATGACGGTTATCAAACTTCAAATCATCGCCATCACTAACCGGCGTTTCGGCACTTTGAATGACGGATGCATTTAGCGAAAACTTTGCTACCGTATCCTTTATATTGAGCGGTAGGGTAAATTTCAAATTGCCATCGGCCGCCAGGGGTATTTCTTCCTCGTAACCGATAATCACCGTGCGGGTGCGGCCGGGATTGATAGGATAGATGCGGGTACGGAAGGTATTCCCTTCCACCTTTTCAAGCAGTCCGGGGTCAATTCGCCGGCGCTCAACGGCCTCAAAAACTGCGGTGCCTTTGCCGCGGTCCACCGGCACGGCCTCACGCATTTTACCGTTAATGTCCAGCGCGTAGCGGCTAACGCTAACGCCATCTTTCAGCGGGAACAGCAGCGTGCCTTCCAGGATCCGTGAGGTGGAATTATAAAACGTCATTTGCCAGGTGGTGCGGCTGATGTTGCCGTAAACAGCAACATCAATTTTTAACTCCTGCAGCTTAACGCCGTTATTGGTTTTGCCATCAACAGTAAGCTGCGGTGACTGGGCACAAGCCCGGGAAATTTGCAAACCAGTTAAGGTAATTACGGTTAAAAGGAAGTAGGTTGATCTTTTCATGGAATCCTTATTTTCCTGTAGGATGCAGAAGGGAATAGGATTCCATAAATGATTTGAAAAAAATGTCATTGCTAATCGCAGGCACCGCCCTGTATTAGAAAAGAGGCAAGTTTTTTAAATAATAAAAATCTTAATTTAGTCCTTCCCATATTTATAAACCGACATGAAAAAACTGATTATACTTTTCCTGTTAGCAAGCTTTACTGTCTACGCTCAGCAAAAAGCCGCTACAGGTAACAAAAAAGCAATCATCGTGCTTACTTATGATGATGCTATCCAATCGCAATTGAATATTGCCATCCCGCAATTGGATTCGGCGCACCTGCAAGGCACTTTTTTCCTGACGGGAAATATAACGCCGCAAGCATTACCGCGCTGGCGCGAAGCATTTAACCACGGCCACGAACTGGCAAACCACACACTTTATCATCCCTGTTTGCTAACCAATGTAAAAGGCAACCCCGTTAATAATTCGGAAAATTATACGGTTTACGCCATCCTGCGCGAAATTGGGATGATGAATAACTTTTTGCACGCCATTGATGGGGCGTCAACACATACTTATGCCTACCCCTGCACCGAATCGAAGGTTGGCGGGGTTGATTACGTCGACTCGCTGCGCAAATCGGGCCTGGTAAAATATGCCCGTATGGGCGGCGACCAAAATGCTATAGTTACAGATTACAGCAAACTTGACCCATTGCTCGTGCCATCCTGGGCAGTGGTTGGTAACTATACGGGCAACGATTTAATTGCTTTTGTGAAAAAGGTGCAGGCAAGCGGCGGTATGGGTGTGTTTATGTTTCACGGCGTAGGTGGTGATTACCTGGTTACAAGTGCACAAGCACATCGTGAATTGCTTAAATATTTAAGTCAGCACAAGGACGAGGTTTGGGTAGCTACATTTAAAGAAGCAATGGAGTATGTTAGCAAAAAATAGTTCATGGCTAATGGTTCATAGTTCATAGCCGCTGCGATTCATCCTGACGATATTAAACATAAGTTTATGCGAAAATATATCCTCTTGTTTTTAACTCTGACTACAATGCAGACCGCCAATGCACAGTTTAGTGTAAGCGCTAACCAGCACTATATTTTAAAGGATGGCAAGCCGTTTTTCTGGCTGGGTGATACTGCCTGGGAACTATTTCATCGCCTAAACCGTGAAGAGGCAAACCTGTATTTAAAAACCCGCAGCGAACAGGGTTTTACCGTGATACAGGCCGTAGTATTAGCCGAGTTAGATGGGCTGCATGACCCGAACTTCTACGGCGAAAAACCGCTTATCGACGACGATCCGACCAAACCCAATGAAAAATATTTTGAGCATGTTGATTATATTGTGAACAAAGCTGCTGAATACCATATTAACATCGCCATGCTGCCCACCTGGGCCGATAAAATTGATAAAAGCACCTGGGGTAAAGGCCCCGAGATATTTAATAAAGATAACGCCGCCGTTTATGGCGCCTGGTTGGCAAACAGGTATAAAACTAAAGCAAACATCATTTGGATACTCGGCGGCGACCGCCAGCCCCGTGGCGAACAGGATATTGCCATCTGGCGGGCCATGGGCTCTGCCATAATGAAGGCCACGGATGGGAAAGCCATAACCACCTATCACTGCCAGCCCAACCAGCTCGGCTCGGCGCAATGGTTCAGGAATGAAAAGTGGTTTACGTTTAATATGTTCCAGAATGGGCATTGTCGTGATGAGGCCATATATGATAAAATGGCCGCCGGCTATGTTGCGATGCCCGTAAAGCCCGAGATAGACGGTGAACCAATTTACGAAGACCACCCGGTTTGTTTTAACGTGTATGATTTAGGCACCTCAAGCGCTTATGATGTACGCAAATTTGCCTATCTTGATTTGTTCTCGGGTGCGTTTGGCCACACTTATGGCTGCCATGATATATGGCAGATGAACTCGCCCCGCCATGAGCCTTTGAACGGCCCGCACATGACCTGGCAGGAAGCCTTACAATTGCCTGGCGCTAAGCAAATGGGCTACGTGAAGAAGCTAATGGAATCGCACCCTGTGCTGGAACGCATGCCCGACCAATCAATAATTGTGGAAAAAAACGATACTCCGGCTGAACGCATACAGGCTACCCGGGGTGATGATTACGCTTTCGTTTATACAGCCGCCGGTAAGCCTTTTACCGTAGTCCTTTCAAAGCTGAATGTCGCTAAAATTCATGCCTATTGGTATGACCCACGAAACAGCAAGACAACTGATGCAGGAATTTTGGATGGCACAAAATCAAATAAATTCACGCCGCCTTCCAGCGGATATGGAAAGGATTGGGTGTTGGTTTTGGATGATGAGGCAAAGCATTATGCGATGTTGTAATCAGTAAAACTATATCACCACCCTGAAAGTTAAATTTATCCTTGCCCGCATAGGTTTAACTGATTTGGCTATGCGGTGTTCCCAGTTTTCCTGCAGGCCGCCCTTCATCAGCAGGAAGGAGCCATGCTCCAGCCTTATGGAATATCGCTCGCTATGGTCCTGTTTATTGCGGATATCAAAGCTACGCACCTGTCCAAAGCTAACTGAGGCGATGATGGGATTGCGGCCTAATACGCTTTCCCTGTCGCTGTGCCAGGCTACGGAGTCGCTGCCATCGCGATAATAGTTAAGCAGCACGCTGTTAAATTTAACACCGGCAAAGGGTTCTACTTTCTCCTTAATCATTAATAAGTCGTCCGTCCACGGCAATGGGTTGGCAATTTTCCCCGCTACCGAATAATCCGTGCCCGGGTCGCCGTACCAGGTGCTCAGGCGTGGGGTAGGGTATTCCTTGTCCCACATTTTTTGTACGGTTTGCTTCCAGGGCGTTTGGTTTATAAATGTATCCAGCAGGCGATCGCTTTCCCGTTGGGTGAAAAATCCGGGATGGTAATCTAATAATTCAACCGGCAGGCCTTTGCTTTGCCCGGCCTCGGCAAAAAAGCTTAATTGTTCTGTTAGCATACGTACTAATCCTTCTTTTATCTGATTTTTTCGGAGACACAAAGTATTGTGCCTCTACGATTTTGATTCAAATAATTTCCACATAATTAATAATAAACTTTCCCAGCTGTTCCTGCTCGGTTACGGTTAATTCATTGCCGTCGTATATCCAATAACCTTCTGGGTCGAACAATATCTGGCCCAGGTAATCGGGATTTTGCTCGTCGGGCAGGTGGCGGGTGTTGTTGCCGTAGGCCACATATAATTTATACGTGAGCGCCCGGTCTTCATTATCCATATCGGGCACTACGCGCACAATTTCGTCGGGGCCCTGCCTGCGCTTAACCCATGCCTTGGCTTCTTTCAGTAAAAAAGTAGTATTCATAATCACTGCTAATTAAAAACGATTGTATGCGTGAGGATTTAACTACAGAATATGGAGACAAAAGAGGATCACAGATGTTAGCTGATTGATCTGATGAAGCTGATAATTTTTAGTTGTATTAACACAAACTTATCAACCAAGCATCTGTGT
>JBDUDE010000439.1:0-1643 GCA_040003105.1 Mucilaginibacter sp.
GATGAAAACCACGCGGAGTAAAAGTCCCGCTTCAAATAATAAATCTGCCGCCGGCAAAAAGAAAGGCATCTTCCGCAATGGCTGGCTTAAGCTGGTTTTGCGCATTGTAAAGTTGGTATTTGTTGTTTTTATTCTTGGCAGTTTGTTTTTTGTGATACTGTACCGCTTTGTTAACCCGCCCGTTACCTGGCTGATGATACAGCGCGGCTTTGAGCGCAAAGCCGATGGCAAAGAATGGAAAATAGACAAGCAGTGGAAAGATTTTGACGACATCGCCCTTTCCATGAAACGCGCCGCGGTAGCCGCCGAGGACCAGACGTTCCTTGAAAACCACGGCTTCGACTTTAACGCCATCGAAAAAGCGTACGAAAAAAACTCAAAAAGCAAAAAATTGATCGGCGGCAGCACCATTTCGCAGCAAACGGCAAAAAATGTGTTCCTGTGGCCGGGCAGGTCGATTATCCGTAAAGGGTTTGAGGCCTGGTTTACGGTACTGATGGAAATCTTCTGGAGCAAAAAGCGCATTATGGAAGTTTACCTTAACGAAATTGAAATGGGCGATGGCATTTACGGCGTCGAAGCCGCATCGCAGGCCTATTTCCATAAACCGGCATCACAGCTAACCAATCGCGAAGCAGCGTCAATTGCGGTTATATTTCCCAATCCGCTCAAATGGTCGGCCACCAATCCAAGCGATTATTTGCGCCACCGGCAATATTTGATAATGAAGAATATGCGGAGATTGGGGCCGCTGGAATTTTAGGGGGGAGTTCATAGCTGATGGTTCATAGTTCATAGAAAAAAATGATATGGCAAATTCGCCCAAACTAACCGACCAGCAGCAAGTTACCCAACACATCGAAAAACTTGATGCATCAATAAAGGATATTGTTGAAAGCCTGCGCCAAATTATCCTGAATGTAAGCGATGAGATAAGCGAACGTATAAAATGGAACAATCCCAGCTTTTATTACAACGGCGAAATGCAGCCCTTCGACCCAAAAGAATACAAACGCGAAATAGCTGTCTTCAACCTGCATAAAAACAGGATAATGCTTGTTTTCCCCAGCGGCGCCAAAATAACTGATACCACCGGCCTGCTAACCGGCGACTATGCAGATGGACGCCGGATTGTTGTTTTTAAAGATATGGAGGATGTAAAAGCACGCAAGGCGGATTTGCAATTAATAATAAAAGAATGGTTAAAGTTGGTTGATAAGTGATCAACCCATCTTTCGGACTTTACTGACTTTTCGGACTTTCGGACTACTTCTGATACTTCCAATGTCTCGATTTCCCCTCGCTTATCCATTCCAGTGCCTGTTCCATACGTTTCTGCCGTGTGGCATCACTCTTTGCTTCTTCAAACCATTCGAGGTATTCCCGTTTTTTAGATGGCGAAAAGTCAACGAAATAACCAAGGGCCGTGGTGTTGCTGCTTAACATTTGGTTAAAATCATCAGGCATGGCTAGTTCTGCTTTGGCGGGAGCGGCTTTTTTGGGCTCTTTAATGCCACTTTCATTCAGGGCAATCACCTGCAATATAAAACCGATCATCGCTTCATCGGGCGGCAGGTCTTCCATTTTTTCGATACGGCCAAAGCTTCCGGCAGCAGCTTCTTCGTCGCTTCCCTGCAGGTAAC
>JBDUDE010000948.1:0-5444 GCA_040003105.1 Mucilaginibacter sp.
CCTTTAATTCGTTCAATCGTTTAATGCCGACATATACAGTGATTTCGCCGGTGTTGCACAGGTTGCGTTTTGTCGAAATCTTTAACCTGTCGCCGCTTACGGTGGTGCGGATATATTTGAGCAGGTTATCGTCGGCGGTAATTTTTATACCAAGCGTGCTGTCTTGTTTTAAAACCACTTTAAAGCCACCGGATATGGTGATTTTTTCAAACCCATCTACCTTGCGGCTTTCCGATTGCTGGTGCCCCGAGCCATGTACACAACCCAATTTGCACGATGCAAGGCCGCCAAGTATAATGCCTGCAATTGCCAGGGCGAATATTAACTGTATTCTTTTCATGTTTTTTATGTTTTGGACTTGATAATGATTGGTGAAGTTACATCAAATTTAAAAAAAGCTGTCATATTTTATACAACAGCTTTTAAATATATGCCTTGTGTTTTATCGATGATTAAAGGTCGGCTAAATCAAATGTTGCGGCGGTTAACGAACCCTGTGCTTTTTTTGAAGTGTGAGCGGCTACCAGGTTTTTGTGGTCAACGTTTTCGTCGCGGTCGCAGCTTAAAGCATATTCGGTTACGTTACCGCTCAGGCTGGCTTTGGCGTCGTCATTTACTGTTAAGCTTGCGCTAAAGGCATCGATGTTTAATTTGGCCGATGCATGGTTGTGTAAATCAACATCAAACTCGATTTTTGAAATATCGCCGAATGAATTTACTTCGGAATTGTCGAAGGCAGATATGGCACGTAAATCGTTTGCGGTAACCCATACCACCAATTTATCGGCGCTGTATGAAGTAATCCTTAACACACCGTTCTTACTTTGTACCAAAGCGCTTTGGCTGTAGTATTTGTTGTAAACTTTTACCTGGTCGGCACTGCCGTCTGATATGTAAAGTTGAACGTTGCCGCGTACTTCAATTTTGTTGATGGCGCTAACGTCGGTTAATACTGTATAGTTGTTATCTGCATTTTTTGCAGTGGCTGCTGAAGCTGAATTTGTTACTCCGAAGGCTAAAACTAAGGCTGCGAAGATGGTTATGATTTGAGTTTTCATGATATGTTTTATTTTGATTGTCAACTAATTATATTTTCTAAATTCTAAATACACCTATATGACGACCCCAAATAAAGTTCGTTACAGCAGATAGGCGCCTATTAGGTACAGGCACGGTTTTACTCGGTAAACCGGTAAAAATGGTCGGTGAAAAAGGGGAGGAAAAAGTTCATGGTTGATGGTTGATAGTTCATGGTAGCTGCGGGTAGCGGCAGTAGCGGCAGTAGCGGCGTTTAGTAGGAGTAGGAGCAGGAGTGTTCTGCACTCTTGGGAATCTGACTGCTACTGCCACTTCTAACTGCTACTAATCCTTTTTTCGGCTATGAACCATGAACTATCAACCATGAACTTTTCCTATCTTGCCGCAACATTCAATAGCTATGGAATATGTTTTAGGTGTAGATATCGGTACCGGCAGTGTAAAGGCTGTGGCAGTGGATTTGCAATGTAAATCGTTTGCCGATAATCAGTTATATTATTCTTACAATGCACCTAAACCCGGTTACCACGAGCAGAACCCGGAACAAATCTCGGATGCTTTTAAAACCTGCATAGAAGGTATAGTTACAAAAGTTGGAACGCCGCCTTTAGCGGTAAGCCTTAGCAGCGCAATGCATAGTTTAATTGCTGTTGATATAGAAGGGAAAGCCCTTGCACCAATGATAACCTGGGCCGATAGCCGCAGCACCGGTATAGCCAAACAATTAAGACTAACCGATAGGGGAATGGCAATTTATAAAGCCACGGGGACGCCGCTGCACGCTATGTCGCCACTGTGTAAAATCATCTGGATAAGAGAAAATAAGCCCGAGCTATTTAACAAAACATATAAGTTTATATCGATAAAGGAATATATATGGCACAAGCTGTTTAATGAATTTGAGTTGGATGAATCAAATGCATCATGCACCGGGTTGTTTGATATTGAAAAGTTTGTGTGGCATGATGATGCGTTAATTCTGGCGGGAATAACTCCCCAATTACTGTCAAAAACGGTTGTTACCGACTATGTAAGAAATTACACGGACAAAGGCGATAGAGGATTGAGTTCTTTAAAACCAAACACCCCATTCATAATAGGTGCAAGCGATGGCTGCCTGGCGAATCTCGGCAGCATGGCCGATAAGCCCGGCGTGGCAGCCATCACCATTGGCACCAGCGGCGCGGTGAGGGTTGCCAGCAATAAACAACTACCAAACCCAGTCGCGATGACGTTTAGCTATATCCTAAACCGCGGTACCTATATCTGCGGCGGCCCCATCAACAATGGGGGCATAGCCCTGCAATGGTGGCTGAAAACCGGCAACCCAAACCCAACGGATGCCGATTACGAACATTTCTTTAACCAGATTGCCAATATTCCCGCCGGCAGCAGCGGCCTGCTGTTCTTACCCTACCTAACCGGCGAGCGCGCTCCGATATGGGACAGCGAAAGCTGCGGCACACTTTTTAATGTCAAGCTACAGCACACCCAGTCCCATTTTTCGCGGGCTGTTCTGGAAGGTATTTGCTATGCGCTGAAAGACGTTTTGGATGCCGTACAGCAAAATGCCGAACCTATTACACAAATAAACATTAGCGGCGGTATTGTTAAATCAAACCTTTGGATACAAACCCTGGCCGATATCACCGGCAAAAAGTTGGTGGTTGTACAAAGTGATGATGCATCCGCAGTAGGTGCGGCTTTCATGGCATTGAAAGATATTGGGGCGATTGATGGATATCCGAGTTCAAGCTTTGACGATTTAAAGGTGTTTGAGCCGGATGCGGTAAATACTGCTGTTTATGCGGATAGTTTTGTTATTTATAAGCAGTTGTATGTGGATTTGAAAGAAACGATGCACAAGGTCGCAGGGATTTTGTAGGAGACGCGATGCCTCGCGTCTCCCGCAGACAGGTTTTACGCCAGTCAGACCGATGTTGTTTTTAATTCCCGTTAACCTAAAGTTATCATTTCACTTTATCACCTTCCCGCCCAAATAATGCAATTCTTATTTTTAGATTTGAAAGGATGACCTTATGCATTTAGCGCAATCCATCCAAACCAATTTTAAATAATGGTTAACACCGAACGTGAAAAATTAGTTAACGCAATCAGCAATCCCGAAAAAATTTGGGACATAATAGTCGTTGGCGGCGGCGCTACCGGCCTGGGCACTGCACTTGATGCGGCCTCGCGCGGGTATAAAACCTTATTGCTTGAGCAGGCTGACTTTGCCAAAGGAACCTCAAGCCGCAGCACAAAGCTTGTTCACGGGGGCGTTAGGTACCTTGCCCAGGGAGATATCGGGTTAGTGTGTGAGGCCTTGTACGAACGCGGGCTATTGTTAAAAAACGCTGCCCACCTTGTAAAAAACGAATCGTTCATCATCCCCAATTACAACTGGTGGAGCGGTCCATTTTATACCATAGGGTTAACTATTTACGATTTGCTGGCGGGTAAGCTAAGTTTCGGGCGGTCGAAACATATCTCAAAAAAAGAAACAATCCGCAGGCTTCCGGGTATCAGCCCCAAAAACCTGTATGGCGGCGTAGTATATCACGATGGGCAGTTTGATGATTCGCGCCTGGCTATAAACCTTGCCCAAACCTGCCTCGAACAAGATGCGACGGTTTTAAACTATTTCCAGGTTACCGACTTGCTTAAGGAAAATAAAAAAATAGCAGGGGTTATAGCCACAGACATAGAAACGGGTACGCTTTATAACCTAAAAAGCAAAGCCGTAATCAACGCGACCGGCGTTTTTGTCGACGATTTACTTCAAAAAGATGAGCCGCATAAAAAACCTTTGGTAAAGTCGAGCCAGGGCATTCACATTGTGGTCGACAAATCATTTATGCCAGGTGACGATGCTGTGATGATACCCAAAACCGATGACGGAAGGGTGCTTTTTGTTGTGCCCTGGCACGGCAAACTTTTGATAGGCACCACGGATACACCCCTTGATGAACACAGCCTCGAACCCGTAGCATTGGAGGAAGAGATTGATTTTGTGATGCGCACAATAAGCAAATATTTAACAAGGGCCCCGGAACGGAAGGATGTGCGCAGCATATTTGCGGGGCTTCGCCCATTGGCTGCCCCACAGGAAGGTTCAGCAAAAACAAAAGAGATCTCGCGCAGCCATAAGCTCATTATATCTGCCTCGGGGTTAATCACAATAACAGGTGGTAAATGGACAACTTACCGGAGGATGGCACAGGATACAGTTGAGGAGGCTATTAAAACTGCCTCGTTAAGCCCCCGGGCCAGTGTAACAAAGAACCTGCCCGTGCATGGCAACAAAAATAACGTCGACCGTAATGACCATCTGTATATTTACGGAAGTGACCGCGATGCATTGCTACAGCTTATTAACGAAAATCCGGAATGTGGAGAAAAGCTGCACCCGGCATTTGAATATACAAAGGCCGAAGTGATTTGGGCAGTAAAGCACGAAATGGCGCGTACGGTAGAAGATGTGCTGGCCCGCAGGGTACGCGCGCTTTTCCTGGATGCGCAGGCGGCGATTGAAATGGCCCCAATAGTCGCGCAGCTTATCGCAACCGAGTTAAAACTGAACGACGACTGGATAAAAAAACAGGTTGTCGCGTTTACTCATATCGCCCGTAAATATTTATTAATTCCTTTAGTTGATAAAGGATAGTTCACACATAATTTGTAATTTCCCCCAACCAATTATCAACCTTCATGTAAATAACTCAAGGGATTTTCTGCCATGAACTATGAACCATGAACTATGAACCACACGATGAACCAGGATTACATCTTAGCTTTGGACCAGGGCACCACCAGTTCGCGGGCTATAATTTTTGACCACGATGGGCAGATACGCTCTGTCGCGCAAAAGGAATTTACCCAGATATTTCCCCAACCAGGCTGGGTGGAGCACGACCCAAATGAAATATGGTCGACTCAAGCCGGCGTAGCCGCCGAGGCCACGACTAAAATGGGTATCAACGGCAAAAACATTAAGGCAATTGGCATCACCAACCAACGCGAAACGACTATAGTCTGGAACCGCGAAACAGGATTGCCGGTCTACAACGCCATAGTTTGGCAGGACAGGCGGACATCCGGATATTGCGATGCGTTGAAAAATGAAGGACTTACCGATATCATCCGCTCAAAAACAGGTTTGATAATCGACTCCTATTTTTCAGCCTCAAAAATAAACTGGATTTTAAACAATGTTGACGGCGCAAAGGAACTTGCTGCGGAAGGGAAGCTTGCTTTTGGCACGGTTGATACCTGGCTTGTCTGGAAATTTACCCGCGGCAAAGTGCATATTACCGACGTTACTAACGCCAGCCGCACCATGCTGTACAACATTCGTACGCAGCAATGGGACGATGACTTATTAAAAATATTCGACGTGCCTGCCA
>JBDUDE010000282.1:0-1640 GCA_040003105.1 Mucilaginibacter sp.
GCACAGGGCCTTCAGTTTTTACAATCTCCGTTATCCAGCCGGCTAACTTGGCAAACGAGTGCAGGTGCAGCTCGGGCTTTCCAACTTCGGATGGAAGTTTGGTTATAACGTACGCCGGCAGCGAACTTTTTACTTCATCGCCTTTTTCACGGTTTACTGTTATCATTTCGCTTTCCGTGGCTTCATCTTCGACGTCACCCTGCGCGGTAAGGTCCTTTGCTTTTTCAATGGCGGCAACCAGCCTGTCCAATTCCTGTTTAGGGTTACGGAACCAGTCGGTGCTCCATATCCGGAATATTTTCCAGCCCATAGTTTCCATCACCTGTTTGCGCAAACGGTCGCGGTCGCGGGCCGATTTAGCCGAGGCATAGGCATCGCCATCGCATTCAATACCCAAAACGTACCGGCCGGGATTTTGCGGGTCGACAATAGCCATATCGATATAAAACCCTTCAGAGCCAACTTTTTTGCGTACTACATAACCATTTGCAGTAAGCTGGTCGGCAACCTGGTCTTCAAACGGGCGTTTTTGGGTGATGACGGTTTCCTCCACTGCGTCAAACCTGCCGTGCTGCGCAAAATACAGGAAGCTTTTTAAAGCCCTGATGCCAAATTTGGTTGATTCGGTAGGTTTAATATCCTCTGATGTAATATTGGTAAACACCTCGCAGCGCAGTTTGGCACGGGTTATCAATACGTTAAGCCTGCGTTCGCCACCCTCGTTGTTAAGCGGACCAAAGCTCATCGGTATTTTACCATCCTCGGTTTTGCCGTAGCCAATGCTGATAAATATTACATCGCGCTCGTCGCCCTGCACATTTTCCAGGTTCTTTACAAAAAATGGCTCGTGTATATGGCTGCGGAAAAAGTTCTCCACTTCCGGCGATTTCCTTCTGCGGCTTTCCAGCGTATTTTGTATGCACTGCATTTGCGCGGTGCTGAAGGCCACCACGCCAAGGCTTTGTTTAGGGTTGTGTAATGCGTGATGTATAACCGCGTCGGCAACAGCTTCAGCCTCGATAACGTTGGTGCGGGTTTTGCCCCTGTCGTAAACGGCATCCTCCAAATAATGAAATGCAAGCCCCATTTTGGTACGCGAACCGGGGCTAGGGAATATCACCAGTTTATTTTCGTAAAACTCCTTGTTGGACAAGCTAATCAGCGACTCGTGCCGGCTCCGGTAATGCCACCTCAACATGCGCTGCGGCGCTCCCTGGGCATCGCACATGCCGAGGATACTTTGCAGATCGGCAGTTACGTTGTCCTCGTCTTCAATATCGGTGTTCATTTTATCGAAGAAACTGGTTGGCGGCAACTGCTTGGAGTCGCCTACTACTACCAATTGTTTGGCGCGGGCTATAGCTCCTAAAGCTTCAACCGGACGAACCTGGCTGGCTTCATCAAAAATCACCAAATCAAACTCAATACTGCCGGGCGCAAAAAAGTTGGCAATCGACAGGGGGCTCATCATTATAACGGGCTTAATAGCCTGTATAGCCAGCGCCGCTTCTGATATCAGCTTGCGGATAGGCATCAATCTCGATTTCTTGTTAAACTCGCTGCGCAGGATATTTACCTGGCCACCTGCCTGTTGCCTTGGCACACCTTCATAATGTTTTAGGGCTACCCGGGCGCGGTTG
>JBDUDE010000386.1:0-18357 GCA_040003105.1 Mucilaginibacter sp.
ATGCCCAGGCGATGGTGGGGCGCAGTGTTTGAAACGCCTCGGAAAAAAACGGGTTGTGGAAGGGCCAGCGTGCCTGCCATGGTTCGATGCCGTTCCACCGCAAGCATTCCCAAAGCATTAAACTTAAAAAGCCGATGGTTAAGGCAAACCTGCGGTTGCGCTGCAGGCTGTCCATCAATTTGGGTTGCAATATGCAAACAAAACCGGCCAATAGAAACAGCAGCCAGTAAACAAAGTAACAGCCGTCGTGTATCAAATCGTTGGTTTCGGGCAGCTTTACAGCTAACAGGGTAAACCAAACAATGCCGGGCAACATCAGCAGGTAAACCCATTTACCTGTTGCAAGTGCAGTCAGCTTATTTTTTAACCATTCGTTTTTAGGCGATATCATCCAGGCAAAAACCGGCGCAAATAACAGGTCGTAAATAAACAGGTAGGCGATAAACCACAGGTGGTGCCAGCTGAAGCTGCCTTTAGGGTAAGGGATAAAATTGAAAACCGTTTTATAAAAATCCCAGATGCTGCCTTTAAAACCATTGTTTAACCGTTCCATATAAATTTGAGGTGGAACGATGATGAACATGCCAACCAGCAAAGGGATGAAAAGCCTGCGGAAGCGTAAACCGATGAAGCTTAAAGTAGAACGCCGCTGCATCATGTAATAGCTTACAGTACCCGAAATGAAAAAGAGCAGCGGCATGCGAAAAAGGTGCAAAAAATGGTTCGATTCCATCATCAGGTTGCTGGTTTCGTGGTTCTTGATATGCCAGCCATCCTCGGCTACATAAGGCATGGCCGAGTGAAAAAATAGTACACCTGCTATTGATAAAATCCTTAACCAATCCAGGTAAGTTTGACGTTGTGAAGTTTCCATTTGGCTGTTTTTTTCTGTAAAAGAACTGCAACGGTGCAACCCACAGAAACTATTTTGACCAGTGGACAATTTTTGGTGACCACTGGATGAAAAGTGCTTGTAACTTAGTGGTAGCAAGTGGCGTCAAAAGGACGTAAATGAGAACCAAGATTCAAGAATCAAGAGCCAAGACCGGAAGGTTTGTCATTCGTTTTTGGATTTTTTCATCTTGATTCTTGACTCTTGGTTCTTGACTATAAAAAAAATATGAAACTAAAAAACCTGCCCTGGATCCCTTTTGCGCTATTTGCAGTAGCTATCGGTCTGTATCCGCTTATTTATTACTTTGTTGACATGAATAACCAGGGCCTTTTACAAAGTAAGCCTGTCGAATTAAAACACAACCCCATTTGGCACACTGTATTTTACCTGCATATCTCGTTCGGCGGACTTGCCCTGCTAACCGGGTGGACACAGTTTAGCAAAAAGTTGCGCGGGCGTTACTTAAGCGCACATCGCTTAGTTGGCAAAATATATGTGCTGTCGGTTTTTATAAGCAGTTGTGCCGGGCTTTACATTGCATTATTTGCAAGCGGCGGTATTATCTCTTCACTGGGTTTTGGCACGCTGGCACTGCTTTGGCTTTTCACCGATATACAAGCTTATACCAGCATCAGGAAACTGCGTATTGCCGAACACGAGCGTTGGATGATACGCAATTATGCCCTTACATTTGCAGCTGTTACCCTGCGCATATGGTTGCCATTAGTAACCAACTTAATGCATTGGGATTTTATTCCGTCGTACCGGGCTATATCGTGGCTGTGCTGGGTACCTAACCTTATTATTGCTGAATTAATCATCCACAGAAAAAATAGCCAGCTTACCCTTGCGTAATTGACCATGAGAAAAATATCGCTTTTTTTACTATCGGCAGCGCTTTTAACCCAAGCTGCATTTGCGCAAATTAATATAGATACTTCGAGGTTTGTGAAAAATAACCGCCAGTTATACAGCGTGGTAGTTCAGCAAAATGATAAGATAATTTACAATCAGTATTTTAATGGTAAAACCAATGCTGATTTATTCAATAACCAGTCGCTTACCAAAAGCGTAATGTCGTTGTTAATAGGTATTGCCATTGATAAAGGTTATATCTCTTCTGTTGATGAGAAGCTTGTAAAATACTTTCCCGAACTGGCAAAAGATACTGATAAAAGAAAACAACAAATCACTATCCGCCAAATCATGAACCAGGCATCGGGACTGTGGCACGAGGATTTAACCCGGATGGATAAATATTTTGCACTGGATAACCCCTACGAATATGTGCTCGCGCAGCCCCTGGAAAGCGAGCCTGGCAAAATTTTTCATTATAACAATGCAGCAACGCATATCCTATCGGTTATTTTAACCAAAGCCACCGGTATGAATACCCTGGCGTTTGCCAGTAAATACTTGTTTAGCCCTATAGGTATACAGAATGTGAAATGGGGGATGATGAAGGATGGCTACTATGACGGCTGCGGACTGTTAAGCGTACAAATGGCGACTACCGACATGACGAAAATCATGTCATTATTGCTTCATAACGGCGACTATAACGGCAAAAGCCTGGTGTCATCCAATTGGGTAAACCAGTTGTTGCATCCAACCATTGTATACCGGACTCCTTGGGGCTTTGAGGGCTCGACTTATGCTTTGTGCTTTTACCATTATAATTATAAGGGTACGCCAATAATCTATGCACTCGGCTGGGGCGGCCAGTTTTCGTTTATAATTCCCGGAAGAAATGCGGTGGTATCAGTTAATGAGAGTATCGATGATGCTACGGCGATTAAGACATCGATAGTGTTTTTGAATAGGGTGTTTCCACTGATATTTAGCGCCATAGGTCGTTGATTTTTTTGAGGATTACACCGATTTTAAAAAGATTACACCGATGTTTTGATTGTGTTATTAAAGACGCGAAGCATCGCGTCTTTACGAGGGAAGTTATGCAACCGGCAATTCAAAATAAAACGTTGAACCCTTGCCTGCTTCGCTTTCCACACCGATGTTGCCGTTGTGATAGCTGATAATTTCGGCGGAGATATACAGGCCCATGCCCAAGCCGCTGGTGCTATACTTTTTGTCCTCAACACGGTAAAAGCGCTCAAATATGCGTTCCTGCTGCCCGGCGGAAAGACCGATACCAAAATCGGTGATTGCAACGCGCACACAATCGTCGTGGGCCGTAATTTGTATAATTACGTCCTTATTTTGGGGTGAGTATTTTACTGCATTATTTATAAGGTTCATTACTACCTGCTCAAGGCGTTCCGGGTTTGCGTTTACTGTATAATCCTTGCCATCGCGAATAATGAAATTGCTATCCGGATGGATATGTTGGGCATTTTCAACACACTCTTTCACCAGGGTGGTTATATTAAACTTTGTAAACGCATATTCAAGTTTACCGGCCTGTATTTTACTAACGTCCAGCAAATCATTTATTAACCGCTGCAGTTTGTTTAATGATGTATTGGCCTTTTCGATATACTGTTTCACGGCGGTGGGCAAGTCGCCGCGTTTATAGGACGACATCAGTTGTAAATAGCCCTTTAAACTGGTGAGCGGTGTTTTTAACTCATGGCTCGCTATGCCTATGAATTCATCTTTCCGCTCCATTTCTTTTTTCTGGTCCTCAATGTCGGTAGCGGTGCCCACCCAAAAAACAATATTCCCTTTTTCGTCCCTAAGCGGTATCGCCCGGTTTAAATGCCAGCGGTACATGCCATCCGACCCGCGCCTATACCGGTTTTCAACTTCAAATATCTCGCCATGGCTCAGCGCTGTTGTATACCTTTCAAAAGTAAGTGGCAAGTCGTCGGGGTGTACTACTTTTTGCCAACCCCACTTTTTTGTCTCCTCAAAGTCGAGGCCGGTATAGGTGTACCACTGCTGGTTATAGTAATCAACCTCGCCGGTAGGCAGGTTGGTCCAGGTCATCTGCGGAATGTTATTGGCAAGGTATTTAAAGTGTTCGCGGCTCAGCAATAGCTCGTTGGTTCGTTCTTTAACAGTGTCTTCTAACTCGTTGTTAAGTTTTTCGGTGGCCAAATGTGCGGCTGCCAGTTGCAGGTTTTTTATTTTGAGCTGGTTTTCTGTTTCCTTAAGTAAGGATAAGTCTGTAAGGATTAAACTCAGGGCAACACCTTCGTCAAGCTCCATCGTATTACATGACAGTAAGCAAGGCACTGTTTTACCTGCCCGGTTTTGCAAAAGCACTTCTTCTTTGCAATCTTCTTCCCAGGCGTTGGTTATCAGCTCATTATAAACCTCACGCGAATCATCCGCAACAAAGGTATCGAATATTAACCCGATGGTTTTTTCGAGCGGCATTCCCATCATATTGGCAAACCTGGAGTTACTGTATAAAATAAGGCCCTCCCGGTTTATGGTAACCGCGCCCTCATTCATTTTCTCAATAAATACACGGTAGGTTTGGTCGGCTGTTTTTAATGTATACAGCTGGTGCCCGTCGCCGTTGTTAACTATAAGCGCGTCAATCTGCCCGGTGCGGATGGCCTCGATAGTATCGTTGGCTTCCTCCAGCTGTATCCTTAGCTCGGCATTTTCTTTTAATATATCGTTATATGTTATATTCAACTGCTCCATAGAAAAAATTACAAAGCCGGTAAACCTAGCCCCCTGAGCACTTTGCCGGTATCCGACATATCGCCAATTAACCTGCGCTGAGGCAATGGCGATAATTTCACTAACACGGGGAGTGCAATTATCTGTTCGCTTATGGCGACTAACGGTTGCTGGTAAACATCTACTATCTCCAACTCGTATTTATTTGCAAGGTGTGTTTCGCAAAGCTCTTTCAGGTTTGATATTGCCCTTGCTGAATTTGGGGTTGCGCCCGTTACAAATAGCCGTAAGCGGAATAAATCACCGGTATCTAAATCATCAATACTTGCAGGCACTCGTTGTGGTTGCTCCGTCATTATTATTTTTTGTTAGCAGGGCGTATATTTAAACCAACCAGCACTCTTTCTTCGTTTGATAGATCTCCTATAATTTTACGAATTGGTTCCGGTACTTTACGCACAAGCGTTGGCACGGCAAAAATCTGGTCGCCCTCGGCAAGCTGCGGTTTAACCAGTAAATCAATTACTTCGATTTTGTATTCACCATGTAAATACTCCTCGCAATATTTGGTCAGGTTTGTGAGCGCCAACTGCGACTTTGCAGTTTTGCCGGCGATATATAACCTTAACTCGTATTTACATTCTTTTGTTTTCATTACTTTTTACCTTTCTTTCGTTGTACCCCTCTTCGCCCCGGCGCAACTTTAACATTTCCTGGTGATTGCTTTCGCTTACCTTTTTAACCAGTTCTTCTTCAATATAAATTTTGTTCAATTCTTCTTCCGCCGACTCAAACTCGCTTTGCAAGCTGGCAATTTTAGCTTCAAGTATTTTACGTTTACGCAGCACTTCGCGATCTTTTGCGCTCATGGCGTGGCTGCGCAGCACCTGGCCGGTTTGTTCGTGTAATTTCTGCGCCTCGCGTGCCGAGCCGGTAAGTACGCCTTCAGGGCCAAGGTACACCTCAACAAGGTCAATGCCTTTGTCCGTTATTACAAACTCGCGTACCTGGTTTGAGTGTTTCATGCCTCGCGATTTCATGATATACATACCCCGGTTGCGCTCGCCGTTAAGTTCAATGTCGCGCACTAATACCCACGCATCCACTAGTGACGACACCCCTTCGTCGGTTTGTTCGGTCACCACGGTATTTAGGGTAAGCGCAGTAAACATTACAGTTATCTGCTCCTCCTGTAAAAAATCAATCAGCCTTATCAGCATAGCTTTAACTTCGCTAACCGAACCAACAGTAATAAGGTTGGTGATGGGATCGAGCACGACAGCCTGTGGTTTAAATTTTTTTATAAGCTTATGCATCGCCACCAGGTGCTGCTCCAACCCGTGCAGCGTAGGGCGCGAGGCCATAAATTGCAGCAAGCCGTTATCAACATGCTTTTGTAAATTGAAACTTATCGAGCGCATGTTGCGGATGATCTGCTTTGGCGATTCCTCGAAGGCAAAGTATAGGCAACGTTGTTTTCGGTTACAAATTTCGTTGGCAAAACAAGCGGATATACTGGTTTTACCGGTACCGGCAGTGCCTGAAACCAATATGCTTCCGCCCTTAAAAAAGCCTTCGCCGCCCAGCATCTTATCAAGCGCCGGTATGCCCGATGATACCCGGGCGGATGATACGTCTTTTTCCAGCTTCAACGAAGTAACAGGCAATACCGAAATTCCATCTTCATCAATTAAGAAAGGATATTCGTTAGTGCCATGCATCGAGCCCCGATACTTTACAACGCGCAGGCGGCGGGTTGATATCTGGTTGATAACCCTATGGTCGAGTAATATCACACAATCCGACACATATTCTTCCAGCCCCTGCCGGGTTAGTGACGGACCGTCGCCGCGTTCGCCGGTAATAATAGCTGTTACCCCTTTGTCTTTTAACCACTGGAATAGCCTCCGCAATTCGGCACGCAGTATACCCTGGTTGGTGAGGCCGGCAAAAAGGTTCTCGATGGTATCAAGCACCACACGCTTAGCGCCAATGCTATCTATAGCATAGGCTAAGCGAATAAAAAGCCCGTCCAGGTCATACTCACCGGTCTCTTCAATCTCGCTGCGGTCAATGTGAACATAATCAATTTTTAACTTTTTATCCTTCTGCATTTGCTCCAGGTCAAAGCCAAGCGAACCTACATTCATCGCCAGCTCTTCGGCTTTCTCTTCAAAAGCCATAAACACGCCGGGCTCATCATATTCAGTTACACCTCTTACAATAAACTCCAGCGAAACTAATGTTTTGCCGCAACCGGCTTCACCGCATATTAACGTTGGGCGTCCGGTAGGAATGCCGCCGCCGGTTATCTCATCCAGGCCGCTAATACCGGTTAATGTTTTAGCAATCTGAGGATGATGGGGTGTTTTTTTATCTTTTTTAGTTTCCTTAGCCATTACGATAACGCTATAAATCGTCTGAAAACAATCTTTTGGTATTAACCCGTAATATATTTTTTATATTATAAATCAATATTAAAGACCATTTTAAATGTTAATAAGGGAAATAATAAAAACTAGCTGGAATTGTTTTTATTACTTTAATATTCATGCAAAATGTTACAAAATTCACAGCTTTTTTAACTATTAGTAATAGAATATTTGCTAATAATAAAATCAAAAGCAATAAAAAAAGCAACACCGAAAGCTGTTGCTTATATATAAATACTTCAAATAATGTTAAAACTTGTACGTTACACCGGCACCAAATATCTGTTTGGTTTGTAGCAGTGAATGATACTCTGTCACTCCATTTTTCTGCACTGGTATCTTGGTGTTTGGGTCTGAAATTAACTCCAGCCCGGCGTTTACAGTTACCAATTTATTAACCTTCATGAAAATATTGGCCGTATAATCCATGTAAATATTTCCCGGCGTTTTCAGGTAGTTTGAATACAGTTTCAGGATGTTTTCGAAGGATATATTTGTAGCCACGGTTACTTTGTAATAAGCATCGAGCGAGGCGCCGAACTCAAACAAGCTTTCCTTCCCTGGTGTTACGCCGAATGAGCCGATCGAGGAAAGTGAATCGTTTTGTACAATGGTAATGCGTGCCGCTGCAGGCGAAATGTTTATCCTGAAGTTATCCGACCGTTTATAAGCAAAACCCGGCCCGAAGGTAAGGTTGGCAGGTGCAAATGGCGCCGAAATTAAAGTACGGTTACCGGCAGCGTCATAATTATAGCCTTTGGTAAACTGGGTTTGAAAATTCATATAAAAAGTATACAACCAGTATTTTGACGCCAGGCGGCCGAGTAAACTGTTAAGGATGATGCGGTCATCGTTTTTGCGCCAGCCGGTGCCGTTCTGTTTGCTGATGCCATAACCGGCAATCGCTTTGTTATCCCAGCTCCATACGCCCTTTTTGTAATTAAAGTCGTAGTCCAATACAATGTTGGCTGCAACAGAGTTTACACCGCCCGCTGCCCAGTTGCTAAACGAGCTTTGGTTTATCAGCAGGGTATTTTGTCCGTGTATGGTCCAGAATTTTGTGGTGTCTTTAGGCGCCGGGGCCTGTGAATAGCCGGCAATGCATATCAATAAAAATGATGCAATGAGTACGGTTTGTTTCATAAAGTATCTGCTTTTAATAATTTATCCTGCTGCAAAGCTAAAAAATTGTGTTTAATGGCGGATGTAAAAATGTCGTGGGGATAGTAGCACGGTGGAAAACAAACCGTCAAATTTCCTCACATTAAATTTTTTATATCAGAACTTAATTCTAAATTTAGCACATAAACCTTACTCCAATTATGACCAAAGACTTTTTTGCAAAAGGGGCAGACCCGGTAACCCCCGACAATCTCGGCGAGGCTATTCAACAGGCTATTGAGATAGAAATTGCTACCATCCCAACGTACCTGTACACCTATTATTCAATTAATCGCTCGCCCGACCAGGTGAAGATTAAAGATTCGATAATAGAAAAACTGGTGGCTAAAGGCAAACCCCATTCAGAGGCGGAAGAAATTGCCCTTGACTTGTCGGCCGAGCTTATGGTGTTCGCCAACAAAGCCGGCGCGTTAATTATGAGCGTAGCTATCGAAGAAATGCTGCACATGGCGCTGTCATCAAACTTAAAGCAAGCACTTGCCGGCATGCCTGATTTAATTGGTAAATCGCCGGTGTTTCCTGCGGTGCTTGCGGGCCACCAACCTCCTTTTCCTATCAACCTGGCAAAGTTATCGCAGGCGCAGCTAATTACATTCCTGAAAATTGAAAGCCCGACTGATTTGCCCGACCCACGGCTGCTTAAAACCATTAACTATACCACTATCGGCAAGTTTTACCAGATGATTATAGATTGTATTGAAAAAAACAATTTAAAATACCTGGACGGGCCGCAGCTGATTGAAGGCAAGGCATTTTATGCGCAAAATAATATCGATACCGTTTACTATGACAAGAAGCATAGGCCGCACTTTACCAATATGGACGACAGCGGCGACCTTTGCCATGTGCATGATAAAGCATCGGCAATAAAGGCGATAAAATGCATTGTTGACCAGGGCGAGGGATTTGACGACAAAGGCTTGATACAGCCCGGCGACAGGGTTGATTGCACGGCCCTTGTTCCCGGCGATTTTGATGACCCGAAAAAGAAGGAGTTATCACATTTCGAAAAATTTGTCCAGATATATTGTGCTTACAATATCCTGAATGACAGGTTTAAAAACCTTGATATTGGCGTTACGGACATGTATGATTATTTTGTTATAAATGTTGCGGATAACCCTAAAATTGAGAATTACCCTGCGAACGTTGTACCGGTAGCAAACCTGCTGAACGCCGTTTACACCTACATATTTGTGATGATTGAGGACTGCTACCGGCAAGAGGGTAACACTCAATGGGAAATATTTATGTTCGGCATACACAAATCAATGATTTTTATCCTTAACTCTATCTGCGGCGATATCATGTCGCTGAACTATACACACGAAGGGAAGGAATACGTGGTGGCGCCAACTTTTAATGATTACAAATTTGACGGCTCATCTCGTCCGAAAGCACAAATGATTGAGCTGTTCAACAAAGCTGTGGCGGTTTTCCCTAAGATAGAATACCTGGGGCAGCGCATACACGATTTGCCGGATGTTCCTCATGTAAATAGTTCAGTCAATAGTTTTTAATCATCATCAAAAAATACAGCATATTATGGCTACTATAAAATATTCGCCCGACGCAAATTTATGCGGCGGCCCTAAACCCACCCCTACACCTGCAAAAGCGCCAGTTGAATTACATGTTTGCATGGGACTAAACGCCTGTAAAGGGCACGACCGCCTGGGGACAAACAACTGCGCCGGCACCGGCGTTTGCGCCACTGCCGAGCGGCATAACTGTCAAACATTGAACAATTGCAAGGGCCAGGGCGGCTGCGGACTTTATGGCGACATTGAGGCGCAAAGCAACCCGGGAAATAACGAGTGCGCATGGCAGGGCAGTTGTGCCGTGCCGATACAGGCGGAACGTTTCCGTACGCTTGGCCCCGAACGTGGTAAAAGCGTTTGGCTGCAGGCCCGCAAATTGTTTGAAGAGCGTATGAAAAAAGCACACCGGAACGTTGGCCCTTCTCCATACGAGTGTGGCCCGCCGCAGGCATTATTGATACGGTGGCTTGGCGGCTATGACTCATGCGGCAATAGCGGCGACAAGTCATGTTCGTTTGGTTTTAACAACCCGGAGGATAACGCAAAGCGGCTTTGTGAAGGAAAGAGGGAGTAGGGCGATATGCATATAAAGAAGAGAAATTCATTTATAGCGATGGGTTTAAAACCCATCGCTATGGAGGTTAATCGATGCTTAACATGTGCGGAGTCAAACAATGTAGCGAATGAACAAAACCAGCGATAACTACACCAATACAATAAAAAGCCTTCCCAATCCCGGGCTTGGCCTGGGCCTGCGCAGCAAACATTTTAACCACATATTGGAGCATAACCCGGAAGTGGATTGGTTCGAGGTTATTTCGGAAAACTTTATGGATTCAGGTGGCAGGCCGCGCCATGTGCTGCGACAAATTGCCGAACGGTACCCCGTGGTAATGCACGGCGTATCACTTTCCATTGGCAGCACCGACCCATTAAACAGAGAATATCTGGCCAAATTAAAACTGCTTGCCGGCGAGGTTAAACCACTTTGGATAAGCGATCACCTATGCTGGACGGGTGTAAATAGTCTTAACACCCACGATTTGCTGCCCGTGGTTTTAAATGATGAATCGTTAAAACACATCTGCAACAGAATTAACCAGGTACAGGATTTTTTGGAGCGACCAGTGGTTTTTGAAAACCCCAGCACTTATTTAACCTTTAAACAGTCGACTATTAATGAGTGGAATTTTTTACGCCACATGACTGAGGAAACTGGCTGTGGTTTATTGCTTGATGTAAACAATGTATATGTCTCCGGCTTTAATAACGATTTTGACCCGGTGCATTATATCCATCAATTACCGCACGACAGGATTGTGCAAATGCACATAGCCGGCCACCAGCATTGCGGCACGCATATTATTGATACGCACGACAGGCAGGTGGCGCATGATGTATGGAAGCTTTTTACCCTGGCCTGGCAGCTAACCGGCGGTGTAGCCACTTTGCTCGAATGGGACGGTAATATCCCGGAATTTGATGTTTATCACGCGGAGCTATTAAAGGCTAAAGAGTTTATGAATGGTATTGATGATTTTGCACAAGTTGCAGAACAGACGGGTGACGAGGAAGTAGTATCAAACCCGGTTAATTTTTTGGTTAGTGATGTAAATTGGTAGGATAAACGCCATTGTGACGAGTGAATATAAGTCCGTCATTGCGAGTATCCATCAGGATAAATCCTGATGGATACTTATAATGACGTGTTTATAAGTTACTGATTATCAGTATATTTTTTTTAACGTCATTGCTATTTTTTTCAGGGTTTACCCCTGATGGATACTCGCAATGACGCGGTGTTGAGTGTTTTGCCTCATTAATTAGTAATCCCTAATGTTAAATTTAAGACTGCTTTAAATAAATGGATCCCAGCAATTTCTCCTTAACGCAATTACAAAACTGGATGCAGGGCATACTGGTACACCATGCGCCTGTGCAGGACATTGCTGTGCCCGCTGCTGTTGAGGATATTGTTAACCCATCGCAGCGGCTTAGCGCCGTACATCACCTGGATATTTACCGGCACAGCTATATCGCAAGGTTAAGGGCCTGTATGCAAAGCCAGTTTAGCGCCCTGGCGTATGCCCTGGGCAGCGAGTTATTTGAACTTTTTGCCGACCAATACCTGGATTCCTACCCATCCGAAAGTTATACGCTAAACTCCCTCGGCCAAAAATTCGCGCTCTTTTTACAGGAAACCCGGCCCGATGCCGAACTTGAGGAAAAAGAAAACTGGCCCGATTTTATGATTGAACTGGCCGGTTTTGAGTATGCGCTATCCGAAATATTTGATGAACATGCCGACGAAGAACTTGCTGAAGCTTTACCCGATACGCCGGATGAATTATTAAAGCTTGCCCCTGTATTTCAGCTGTTTCATCAGCAGTATCCAATTTGTGGCTATTACCTTGAATTTACACAAGGCAAGGAGCCTGAGCTGCCCTTCCCCGAAGAAAGCTATTGCGCGGTTACCCGGCACAATTATAAATTAGGATTATTTACCATCCGGACTGCGCAATACCATTTTCTGAAAAATATGCAGCAGGGCGACACTGTCGAAGCCGCAAAAGACAACCTCGTAAAAGCCTTCGGCTTTAAAAGGGCAGACCTTGAAAAAATATGGCCCGAATGGAAGAAAGGATTTATTGAGACCGGATTTTTTTGTGGTTGATAAATCCTCGTAGAGACGTAATACTTTGCTTCTACAGAATCGGCAAGTTAAACAGTTTTATGGGGTATTATTAACTTATACCAAATTACTTTTCGTTTTACGGGTATATCTGTTTAATTTCATGTTTTTAATTTGTGAGGCTGATATATACCTATGAGTGCCGATTTATTCTCCGATTTGCCCGACCATATTTTTAAACTGGTGTTTGAAAAATCTCCCGGCTCGTTATTGGTTAAAGGGGATGCGCCGCGTTTTACTATAGTTGCGGCAAGCGATACCTATCTTGAAGTCACCTCGAGCACCCGCGAGGGCATTGTGGGCCGGGGCTTTTTTGAAGCTTTCCCCGAAAATAAAACGCTTAGTGATGATACCAACGCCCGCGTGATTTTTACAAAAGTGGTTGAAGGCCGACAAAAAATTGATGTGCCCTCTTACCGTTTTGACGTTTATAACCCTGGTACCAAAACCTATGCAGAGCGCTATTGGTCATGCTGCAATACACCGATTTTTGATAGCGACAATAACGTCGCCTTTATTTTAAACACAGTTGTCGATATAACCGACGAAGTGCGCGTAAGGCAAACCAGTGCCGAAAACGAGAACCGTTTGTTGATGGCTACCGAGGCCGCCGCCATGGCCACCTGGGATTTGGGCCTGCGCGAACAAACTTTTGTATGTTCGCCGCGGATGAACGAAATTTTTGGTCATGGGCCTGATGTAGAGCTAACCCATTTGGAACTGCGCCAGCAAGTTGATGCCGATGACTTGAAAAATATTGTAGTTCCGGCCTATCATAAGGCTTTGGAAACAGGCAACTACGTATACGAAGTAAGAATATATTTGCCCGATGGCACGCTGCGTTGGATAAAAACACAGGGAATTGTGGTTTATGACGATAAAAAAGAGCCGGTGCGAATGCTGGGTACCGTTATTGACATAACCGACAGCAAGCGCGACGAAATAAGGAAAAACGATTTTATAGCGATGGCCAGCCACGAGTTGAAAACGCCGTTAACTTCGATAAAAGCATACATACAAATATTAACCAAGCGGCTAACCCCGGCGGACGATAGTTTTGTAAACAGCACCTTATGGAAAGCCGGTAACCAGGTGGCAAAAATGACCGACCTGATACACAGCTTTCTTGACTTATCCAGGCTCGAGTCGGGTAAGCTGCAGTTAAGGATGAGCGTTTTTGACATGAACTTGCTGGTTGAAGATACCATCGCCGAAACCAAATTGCTTAGCTCCGGCTATCAAATAGAATTTGAACCGAACAGCCAACTATTTGTAAATGCCGATATAGAGAAGATGGGCCAGGTTATTGGTAATTTTTTAAATAACGCCTTAAAATATTCTGATAAAGGCAACGCCATAACTGTAACCTGCACAAATGAAGACAATAATGTAAAAGTGCTGGTTACCGATAGGGGGATTGGTATCAAGGCCAAGGACCAGGAAAAACTCTTCCAGCGTTTTTACCGGGTTGAGAGCGACAAAATGAAAAACATCTCAGGGTTTGGCATTGGGCTATATCTCGCGAGCGAAATAATACAGCGACACAGAGGAACCATCGGTGTTGAAAGCGAAGAAGGCAGGGGCGCTACTTTTTACTTTACGCTGCCGACTGCTGCGCAATAAACTCACGAAGTTTTTCACAAGTCAAACCATGCGCTAACCGGCCTTTCCTTCGGGTATCCGGTTTTAGCCCGGTAAGTTTTCCTATCGGCAGTAAAATCCCACCAATTTTTATAGCTGCCGCGATTATTGGCGTGATGCACAACCAGCAGGCACTGGTCTTCAACACAGGGATCGGTCCAAAAGCCTTGCTTGCGTTCAAGTTCGTTAAAAAGTTCGTGGCCGTTTTTTTCGAGCAAATCATCGAGGGAAAAATATCCCATCGAAATTAAATCCTGTGCAAACCTGGGTCCAACGGATGGGATAGTTTGAAATGATATCAATCCGTAAATTTCGCTGGCACGACGGCCATCGGCATTTAGCAACTTGCCTATTTCGTCGGGCGCATAATCGCGCAACTGGTTTATTTTAACGTTATTTTGCTTAAGGCTTTGCTTTTCGGCTGCAGAAAGATTGAGCTTATAGGCTTTGGTTTTTATTTCGGAGCTCATGGTTCAATATTGTACTACAAACTTACGAAGTTTCTAAAACTTCGTAAGTTTAACGGAACTTTCTCAAAACCCTGCATCATCGGCACTTGGGCCGTAGCTGCCCGGTATAGGCACATCAAGCAGGCGTAAAAATACACCCAGCTGTGCGCGGTGGTGCACTATCTGGCAAAAGGCCATGCGGATAACTTCAACTTTTTGGGTTGCGCTGTAAACCTGGTCGCCATTGCGCAGGGTCCAGGTTTTTACCAGTTCATCTTCATTTGTTTTCTCGAGCCCGGCTTTCCCTTCAGCGAATGATTTTTCAAGCAGGTCCAGCAGTTCGGTTGTGTTATTGGTGATGGTTGGCGTGTAGGGGTTGGCGGCAAAATCCAGCTCATCGGTATCTATTGTTAAGCTTACCCATGATGGTAGTTCGGCAAGGTGGGTGGCCAGTTGCCTTACAGTCATGCTTTTTGGGTGCGGCTGCCAATCGAATTTGTCGTTCGGGATACGCTCAAGAAATTTACGTGTTGTTTGAGCTTCTTCGCCCATTTCTTTTAATAACATTGGGATGATGTCCATGATTGCTAATTTTTTATCGTTGTCGATTTTGTTTGTTGATTCAAAATAAACACACGGTAATGACAACCCTATGTCAGCAGGAAATTTTTATTGTTGAGAAAAGTTGGAGTGGTTGTAATGGTTGGAAACAAAAGGGGGCAGACTTACGGGTTACAACCCCATAAAATGCGCCGTTAACGATTTAAAATCATCAAACTTCAAATCATAATCCTCCGTATCGCCAAAGCCGTAGCTTACAAATACAAATGGAACGCCGGCCTGGCGGCTTTCCTGGCCATCGCCATGGGTATCGCCAATGTAAACCGGGTTTACAAGACCGTGTTTTTCGGCAAGCAGTTTGATGTTGTGATTTTTAGGCATAAAGTTTACGCCATGGGCCATTTCATCGGTAATATGTTCGTCGATGCCGGCCCAGTCAATAAATACGCGGATGATGCCTTTGGCGCAGTTACTTAAAATAAACACCTTGTATTTTTCGGACAACTGCTGCAGCCCTTCCAGCACGCCATCGTACAAAATACCACCCATTTGCGGCAGTATTTCGCGGCGGCGCTCGTTAACAATGGAGTATATCGCCAGGCGTTTTTCCTCGCCAAAGTCCGGCATTATATGGCCAATTACTTTACGGCCTTCCATACCCACCATTTTGGCGAGCTCTTCACGTTTAACCACAATATCGATTCCCATTTCCCTGAAAATAATATTCCACGATTCGGCATAGGTGTCAACGGCGTCCCAAAGGGTTCCATCCATATCAAATATCAGGCTGTCGGGTTTTTGCATAGTTTTATTTATGTAGATGGTATATAATGTTAACGGCGAATCGCAAGCGCGATCTCCAGTATTTCTTTTAAAGTGTCAACGGGTACATCCTGCCGGGCATCAAACTGAATGGTTTTCATTCGGGCACGTTTTTCAATCACCAGTAACGGATGCTCAATTTTGTTGCCGTCAACAATGCCGAGATAGGGGTTGAGCGTTTTTTTATCCACCCACAGGTAACAAAACATTTTGCCCTTGTAGCAGTAAAAAGGCATCCCGTATTTCCACGCTTCAGTTATATTGTTGTTAAAGCTGAGGATAAACTCCCTTAAAAACAGCAGGCAGCCTTTTACCGGCTCATCTTTGTTTAAAAAGTAATCATCAATTGCACGCATTAAATAAGCGGTCTGTTTAAAAATCCTATGCGATGTAATTTTGGTATAAATTGAATATTTTAATCAATTACCAGCTGGTTCATCACTTCTTTATCGAAGTTTTCCATTACCAGTACAGCAGCGCCGATTAGTTCGGCATCAAAGCCTAATTCAGATACCATTAGCTCGGTACCGCTGCTTAGCCGCGGGATACAATACTTATGCAGCGCCTGTTGAATAGGAGCCATAAGTATTGTGCCGACCTTGGCGCCCCTGCCGCTTAAAACTATAACCTGCGGGTTCATAATGTGTATCAGTATAGCCAGCGCCTTGCCGATTTTATACCCCGAGTCGGAGAATAGCTCAATAGCAAACTGGTCGCCGGCGTTGGCCGCGGTCATTATGGCATCACACATTTGTTTGCTCTGCGCTTCGCCAACAATTTTTAAGCTGGTAACCCGGTCCTGTTGAATACCCTCAATGGCTTTGTTGGCAACCACCAGCATCGATGCCTCGGCTTCTAAACAACCGCGCTTTCCGCATACGCACAGCGCGCCATCTTCCGAAATCGGGATGTGGCTAAACTCCCCGGCGAAACCATTACGCCCCCTGAAGAGTTCACCATTAACAATCATACCCAGGCCAATGCCCCAGCTCAGGTTTATTACCATTACCTCCTTTTGCCATTTGGCAATTCCGAATTTCTGTTCAGCAAGCGCTATCAGGCTCGAGTCGTTATCAATATAAACAGGTAGTCCCGTTTCCTCGGCAAGGTACTGCGACAGGCTGCGGTCGCCGCTTTTCAGGTAGGTGTAGTTTATGCCTTTATCGGGGTCGATAAAGCCCGGCATCCCTATGCCTATGCCTGTAATTTTTTCTTTTAATGCCCCACAACTGTCAAGGTACCGTTTAATGTTATCAACCAGTATATTCAGCGCAGTATCGTTGCCACCAAGCTTCAACTCAAATACCATCATATCGGCGACCGGGTGATTACGAAGGTCCACAAGTTGTATGCGGGTGCTCATTTGGTCCATAGCGATGGCCAAAATGTACATGGCATCGGCATTAATGGCATACATGAGCGGCCGGCGCCCCCCGCTCGACGGTGCGTAGCCCTGCTCAACCACAAAACCTTTTTCAATCAGTTCATTGAGTGCCTTGGCTATTGATGGAATACTTTTATCAAATAACTCACTCAATTCGGCGCATGACATGGCCTTATCAAAATAAAGGCACTTGGTTATCATGTGCTTAAGCTGCATGCCCTTCACACTCTTAGTTTTAACTTCCATTCAAACAGTATCTGTTGTTAGCTTAAAGGCCGTGTCGGCGGCAGGTTTATTTTTATCTTCTAAAAATAGGAATAATGCAGAAACTAACAAGGGGATTTTGTATGATAAAAGTTAGGTAAACGATTTTGAATGGAAAAGGGTAGATTTTCGCCCTAGTTGGTGCTATCATCATAGGTTTCCGAATGACAAAGCGTTGTGAAAATCCGCACATCCGCTCATCAAAAATCCGCACATCTACTTAACCACCTCAAACTCCTTTTTCAACTTAATATCTTCCGATGATTGCCATATCATCACCATAAATTTGCCCGGCTCAACGGTCCAGTTCATGTTTTTGTCGAGGATGGCCAGGTCGTCGGGGTGCAGGGTGAAGGTCACGGTTTTCTTCTCGCCGGGGGCGAGGGTAATCCGGTCGAAGCCGCGCAGGTCGTAGTCATACACGGTTACGCTGCTTATTTCCTGTTTAAGGTAAAGCTGTACCACGTCATCGCCTTTGCGCTGACCGGTATTGGTAACATCAACGGTTACGGTAATGTCGCCCTGGTGGTTTTCTTTTTCGGGCGATACCTGCAGGTTATCGTAAGCAAAAGTGGTATAGCTTAAGCCATAGCCAAAGGGATATAAGGCGCCGTTCACACTGGTTTTACCCCAGCTGTTGGAGCCCCCCTGCCCTGCCTGGCTTGCCGGCTTAAACGGGAAGTTAAACTCCAGTTGTCCGAGCGTTTTGGGGAAGGTGATGGATAGCTTGCCGCCTGGGTTGTTATCACCGAACAGTGTTTCGGCAATTACCTTACCGCTCTCGGGGCCAGGGAACCAGGCCTCCAGTATGGCGGGCACAAATTTATTTTCCCAATTTATGGTGAGCGGCTGCCCGTTTATCATCACCATAACTACGGGTTTACCTGTAGCCTGCAA
>JBDUDE010000864.1:0-1637 GCA_040003105.1 Mucilaginibacter sp.
ATTTTAAAAAGTTCATCAAGATGGCGGCTAACTTCAATAAGCTCGATACTTTCTTAAAGTTTATGCCTAAATCGTCGTCGCAGGTATTGATGCGTGGTTTTATTGCCAACCTCGATAAAACGGGCAGTCTGGAAGATGCCATTGATGTGGCAGATTCCTACAGCAGTATCACCGATAAAAAACTGCAGCAAACCATTTTGCAGTATATCAGCGAAAATGAAAACAATGCCATACAGAAAAACAATGCAAGGGGCAAAACCATTTATGGTTTATTAAAAACGGCTCCTGGTAGCTGTATAAATTGCCCGAGCCTTCACCCAGCCACTCGCCATCTTTATTGGCCAGCTTCATTTCGAAACGTTTTGAGGCATCTTTTATGCCCGGCCCGCTTTGCGATACCAGCACAAAAAGGTTACTGTATTTATAGCCGCCGGTAACCCGCAGATTTATGTAAAGGTTGTAGGCGGCCTTTTCGTCGTCAATTTTAAAGGTGAATTTAAAGCGGTTAAGGTACGTCCAGTTATGGTCGGCTACCTCAGCGTTTTGGTCGATAATTGCATTGCGGTCGCTACAGCCGGTAAACAGCAGCAGGCACGCCGACAGTAATAAAAAGTATAAAATTAACCCCTTTTTCATTCCGTATTACCTGGCTGATTGCCGCCTTCCCGGTTTCCACCGCGATTCCTATTATTCCTGTTTGGCCGGTTTTTCCTGTTCGGGTTTTCGCCGCCCTCCGGACTTCCGCCTTCCGGGCGTGTTTGTCCTTCTGGCCTTGGCGGGCGTTCAGGGCGTGGCCCTTGCTGCGGCCTCGGCTGCTGTTGCGGACGGGGCCCTTGTTGCTGCGGTCGTTGACCCTGATTAGGGCTGCCGCTGCCTTCCGGCCTAGGCGCACCACCACGCTCGCCTTGTCCACCCGGGCGGTCGCCCCTGTTGCGGCTTTTGTTGTTCTTCTTTTTATTTTGGTTGCGGCGCTCGTCGAGGCGGGTAAGGCTATCCTGCCCAACTACGTTTTCGTAATCAAGCACTTTAACCGGTGCCGATTCTATCTCAACAACCACACCCAAATCAGGCGGGATAACCCCCTCGCGGTTCATCTGCTGAATTTCTTTAACACGGCTAATCGGCAGCGGTATCCACGCTTCCTCCCTTGGGTAGCTAAACCACATCAGCTTTTTAAAGATGTCCGTTTTTTGCAAACGGGCATCGCCGCGCTCGGTTTTCAGCACATTTACATTATCGGGTATGTGCTTCAGCGCATCCATATAGGTATCAAGTTCGTAATTTAAACAGCACTTCAGTTTGCCGCATTGGCCGGCCAGCTTCAGCGTATTTAACGAAAGGTTTTGATAGCGTGCCGCTGACGTAGATACCGTTTTAAAATCAGTCAGCCAAGTGGAGCAGCAGAGCTCGCGCCCGCATGAACCAATTCCGCCTAAACGACTCGCCTCCTGCCGCATGCCGATTTGCCGCATCTCGATGCGGATACGGAAAGTTTCGGCCATTTTCTTAATCAGCTCGCGGAAATCAACGCGACCCTCGGCAGTATAATAAAAGGTAGCTTTTGTTTTATCGCCCTGGTAGTCCACATCGCTCAGCTTCATACTCAGGTTAAGCTGAAGGGCTAAAGTGCGCGATTT
>JBDUDE010000286.1:0-5415 GCA_040003105.1 Mucilaginibacter sp.
GCAGCTACCATGGTCTATGGTCCATCGACTATGGACTACAAAACATTGCAGCTACCATGGTCCATGGACTATAAACTATTTATTATACGGCAGCTCATTAATCCAATGAAACCCGCGGTTGATCAGGCGGAATTTAGTTGCGTCAATTTTACGGAGCGTTACATTAATACTATCCTTTTTCCAGTTGCCTTTCAGAATTAAAACACCAGGTGAAAGCGTGGCGTAGGTTAAGTGATATTTATTTACAGTATCAGCATAAGTATTGGCAACTATGGTGTGTTTTTTCACATCCGCCTTAAAGCTAAATCTTTTCATACTGTCATTCATCAGCTTTATTTGTGCGGAGCCTTCGTAGCTTATCATGAATTTACTCCAGCGGGCGGTGTCAGTTGTGAGCGGTTTTAATGTATCACGGTTTTTTATAAAGGTTTCTACATTGTAAAGGCCATACAGCGGCGGTTTAGGCGCCTTGTTGCCATATTGCTTCTCGGCCGAAAGCGCCTGGGTAAAATCCAGTATCAATGTGTACGCTATCAGCAATACTTTAAGCGCGGTAAGCGTAATGTTTTTCCACTTTGCTTTAAAACGGTGCGGCGTAAGGTTCGACGGCTTTGCATCGGCATTTTTAAAGAAGAAGTTTATCAGCCGCGTTGCGTCCCTGGTCATTAGGAAGAGGCACATTATTACCAAAGCGGTTGATAACAGTTTAACAGGCACATCAAAACAATAATTGATAGCCATAATATTGCCTGCTACCACAAACCCTACAATGGCGCCAAGTGTACTGGTCTTCCTGAAAAATAGCAGCAGGCCAACCGAGATTTCAGCAATGCCGGTAAAATAGTTAAAACCAACCGACTGCCCCATATATGTCCAAGCCAGCCCCATTGGCGACATATCGCCCACAGGCTCAATCAGCCTTCCAAATGACGGCCCCGGAAATTGAAGTTTTATTACTTTGAAAAATCCGTAACCAAGCATTGTAATGCCCACATAATAGCGCACCACTACGGTTAGCCAATAGAACAGCTTGTTATAATTGCTGGTGTTACGGCCGGTAATTGACCATATTATAGTGCCAATGGCGGTTACTATGGTTATAAAAAGCAGGATAAGGTAATCGTAAGTAGTATCGCCACTGCCTGTAGGCACTATTACTACAGGCTTTGCCAGGTGCAGTACGTGTTGAGCTATCCAGGGGATGAAAATGTGAAAGGCATTGATGTACACATTAGATACTAAATCATAGTAAGGCAAAACGCCGTTTGGATTAAAAAGAACATAGAGTACAAAAAATATCATAAAAAAGCGAAATGCAATTTTTTGAGTGTTTGTCCAGTGTGCGGGCTCGGCAGTTGCTGCTGTTGTCATATTGGTTTTAAGGTTGTTAATGGTGATAATTCGTCTCTAAAATAAATAAATTACGTTTCAATAACAGCGTGCGTCGCGTATATTTAAAATAATTTAACAATACAAGCAATGAGAAATACACCCCTTGGTTTCATTATTGAACGTATTAAGACACCGGTTTTGGTATTAGTGCTGCTAACCTTTTGGAGCTGCGGCAACCCGGATACCAACACCAAAGCATTGCAGGCCAAAGTAGATAGCCTGAACAAGCAGGTAGCACAAGCCTATAAACCCGGGTTAGGCGAATTTATGCTGGGGATACAAATACACCATGCCAAGCTTTATTTCGCAGGTAAAAGTAAAAACTGGGCGCTTGCTGAATTTGAGATGGGTGAGATAAAGGAAGCGCTTGATGATATTAATAAGTACTGTACCGACCGGCCCGAAATAAAATCGTTGCCGATACTGAACCCGGCGGTTGATAGTGTAAACAATGCTGTTAAAGCAAGCAGTCCGCAGCGTTTCGAAGCTGGCTTTGTGCTTTTAACCGGGGCGTGCAACAGCTGCCATCAAACTACCCATCACCAGTTTAACGTGATCAAAGTACCCGAAACCCCTCCGTTTAACAACCAGGAGTTTAAAGTTAAGTAACACCTTAAGGTACAATAATTTATAGAAAATATATTTTAAAGTACGCTGTAGCGAAACGTTAGATACAGCCGTATAGGTTTTAACACCCCATTTAGCGGGAACTAATAACTGTAAAAAACCTAATGTCGCGATAAAATGAAAAAGTATACGCTGTTACTAACCATGTGCATAGTGCTTGGCTTTTATGCCTGCAAAAAAGACAATGCCGCCGTTAATTCCGGTAAACTTGCGGGCAAATGGCACGAGACCAAACTCAACCTGCATGAAACAAACGGAGGGGTTGCCGCACGTGATACCACGTTTAAAAGCGACAGCTTTACCGACCTTGATTTTTACCAGTTTAACAGCGATAAAACGGCTGTTATTTCCAGGAGCGGCAATTTTTACTTCGGCGGTAAAGCGGTGGTACTAAATGCCAATAGACTTTTTGACTTTGTAACGCATTATACCTATAGCATTGCTGATTCGACCGTAGCACTGAAAGTAACCGATGTTCCGGTCGAGTTCGCAATAGACAGTAACGGCGAACCGTACAACCAGTCGCAAACTATTGTTCAATTAGATGCGAATAATTTGGTTTTACGTACAACTTATACCAACATGGCCCCGGGCCCGAATGCCGTAACACCTACTTTAGTTACAACAAGATATTTCACAAGGGCAAAATAGGTTGCCATGCTGGTTTAATTGGCTTCAATGTGCTGATTAACAAACTCTTTTGAATAGGCTTTTATCATATCGCGCACTTTTCTAAACTCATCCATAACCTGTTCGGATGTTCCCGAGGCTTTTGCCGGGTCGGGGAAGTTTTGGTGGAAGCGTTGTGCTGTACCGGGAAAGTACGGGCAATTTTCGTTCGCGTTATCGCAAACTGTTATTATATAATCAAAAGGGATAGTTAAATATTCCTCAACATTGTTTGAGGTGTGATGGCTTATATCGATGCCGTCTTCGGCCATAACCTGTATTGCTTTGGGGTTTACGCCATGCGTTTGGATACCGGCGCTGTAAACAACGGCCTTATCGCCCGCAAAATGCCTTAAATAGCCCTCGGCCAGTTGGCTGCGGCAACTGTTGCCGGTGCATAGCACCAATATGTTTTTCATGATGTTTTAGGTTTTAGCGTTAGATAATTACAAACTGGCAGCGCCAGCAACGCGCCTGCAATTGGGGCGGTGCAATATATCCAAAGATGCTCAAAATGGCCGGAAGCAACGGCCGGGGCAATGGAGCGTGCCGGATTCATTGATGCGCCGCTTACAGGCCCGGCAAACATGGCTTCTAAACCTACAACCGCGCCAATGGCAAGCCCGGCAAATAGTCCCTGTTCTTTGCCACCTTCGGCTACGCTGATAATTACAAGCATTAAGATAAAGGAAAGTATCAGCTCCAGTACAAATGATTGCATATCTGCGCCGGTTGGTATGGTAGCCCCCAGCAATATATTAGCCGGAAATAAGAATTTTAATGTAAAACTCGCGAACACAGCCCCTGCCAGCTGACTAGCGATATAACCCGGAAGCAAATTAACTGGGAAACGCCCCGAGATTGCAAATACAATACTTACAGCCGGGTTAATGTGCGCACCGGATACGTAACCAAGGCTATAGATCATACACATAACAATAAGGCCAAACGTTATCGCAATGCCGGCATGTCCAATTGCCCCACCCGATTGCTGGTTAATAATAATAGCTCCGGTTCCGCAAAAAACAAGTGCAAACGTCCCGATTAGCTCTGCTACGTAAGCTTTCATACTAAAGTGTTTTCCGCATCACAATTGCCGATTGCGGGCAAACATGGCTAAACTCGGTTGATTGCTGCACTTCTGCCGGCACATCGGCCCGGGTAATTTTATCATAGCCCTTACCGCTAAAATAATCGGGTGCTGTTTCCGTAAGCAGGTAAATGGCTTTTAGTTTTTTTGAGGAGGCAAGCCCTTCAATTTGACCGAGCAAAGTATTTGCCAGGCCCCGATTGCGATAGCCTCTATCAACCGCCAGGGAGCGCAGCAAGGCAAAATCGCCATAAATCTCTAAACCAACTACGCCGGTAATTTCGTCATCATGTTTGGTCACCAGGAAGGTTTCCAGTGTTTCGGGTAAATCAGCAGTTGGCAGTTTTTCGGCCGTTAGCAAAGCGGTTATGCTTTCTCTGTATTTAGCAGCTTGTTCTGTTTTCATTGTTCGGTATTGTTTAGCAGCAGCCACCGCCGGGTGTACAGCAGGCTTCGGCCGCTACGGCAAGGTTTACTAATTCAACTTTTGGTTTTTCAATGGCTGGGGCGCAGCATTCGCTGGCGGCGGTAGTAGTACCACAACTTCCGCCGCGACTGATCGCTTTGCATTGCACAGTGTCGGGCCGTAAATCCACCAGCAAGTCGCCGCCGCTAACCGTAATTTCATTGGGGTACATTTGCCTTGTATCAAACTGCGAATTGCCGAATTCGATCTTTACTGTTGCGTTTACATCAAGCGGCAGTTTTTTCTCAACCACGTTGATGATCGACAGCGCTTTTGCAACTTTCATTGCCCGTTCCTGTTGGGCAGCCTGTGGTTCATAAAGCTGAACTATTATCTCTGTCCAGTTATTCATTAGTCCGCCGCAATCAACCGAAGTTATAGGGGTTTGTTTGATTTCGGTGATATGATACGAAGCATCTACCCATTTATTTTCAGCGTATTGAAATTGCAGGTCGAGGTTGGGGTTGGCCAATAAGGTTTCCTTAAAGGCGCGCCAGGTTAATGATGATGTATTGTTCATGGTTATTTTATTTATTGCAATATTACGATGGATGCGATCAAATTTTTTTAGCAGCAGTTAGCCTTCACATCAACCAAATTTAAAAAGCTGTTTAGCTGTTGTTTCAGCAGCTCCCAGGCTTTTGGCTCAATACAATAGCAAACGCTTACGCCCTCAATGGTGCCCTGTATAAGCCCCGCAGTTTTTAATTCTTTTAAATGCTGGGATATGGTAGCCTGCGCCAGGCCAAGCTCGGTGGACAGATCGCCGCAGATACACGCATTGGCGTTTATGATCTGCTGCAAAATAGCAATACGTGCAGGGTGCGCCAGCGCCTTAAGCATTACAGCCAGCCGGTTCTGTTCGTCGGTAAATATTTCAGTTTTTGTTAAGCCCATTATTATATTGCAATATTACGATTAATAGTTTGAGGATTACAAATTTATTTTGAAGATTTTTTGATTGGGGAGTATTTGTAGTGAAAGCGACTGGATACATTTCCTTTGTGAAGCGGGAGTAGATACGGGTACTGTCCCTGCTTAAGCTAAGACACACTCTTTCGAAAAAGTTGTGCCCATAGCGTAACAATGTAAACGCCGCCAGGGGCAATTAAAATCAATTAAAACTTTAAATTTCAGTCAGCATCTCATAGAATTTTTTCACTGCTTTCTT
>JBDUDE010000371.1:0-5408 GCA_040003105.1 Mucilaginibacter sp.
CAGAAATTGCCTGCAAGCCCGACGAGAAAATTTTTGTGAGTAACCTGTCTTTTGTCAATGTTGCTTCTTTAAGCGGCAGCATCAAAATTAATATAATCTTTCAGTTTGCTGTACATAGTGCACTACGCAGCAATTACTCTTTTGGCTGCCTGGCTTTGCAAATTTTACGGATAAATCAGCTTTTATTATCCGTGGTACAGGCAACCCTTTTTCTATTCAGCCCGTAATTTCTTTTGAAACTATTAACTTTTTAAACTCGATTAATTAAGTATTGATGTTAAACCCTATTGCTGTGTTTAATTTAAAAAAGGCCATAAACCGTATCGACTGGAAGCTGCTACTGTTCCTGCTGCTTTTTTTGGATGTGAAAATGGGGGTTAAAATAGCCGCAATAGTTATCATTTACCTGTTCAGGTTTAATTTCAGGTTCGGCTTTAGCTTCAAAAATTCAAGGTTACCACTGTTTTACCCTTTGGTAATGCTCATCCCCTTCATCAGCATGATTATTAACAAAGGGTATACAAACGCCGACTACCTGCTTGTTTTTATTACCGGCGTAGGTTTTTGGTTCCTGTGCCTGCTGGCTATACACCAGGTTAAGCTGGCCGTTGAAAATAACGATACAGAAACTATTCACCGTACCATCCTGGTTTTCTTTGTCATAAACGCTGTGGTTTGCCTCGGCAACTACGCCGCCATTGTTTGGGAAACCGGCGCACTTAACCCCTATCGTTACCAGGGTGAATACCAAAAATATTTTATCGGCACCGGCGATTATATTAAGGGAATCACCTTTGATACCGCTACAACAAATGCAGCACTGAACGCGCTTGGTGTGCTTTACTTTTTGATAAGGAAAAACAACCTGATGGTGCTTGTGTGCATGGTGGTACTGCTGTTTACCGGCAGCAATTTCCTGAACATGGCACTGATACTATTGTTTGCGCTGCTGTTTATTTTCAGGACCACGCGTGACCAAAAAAGCATTATTGTGGTTTGCCTGATGCTGATGGTTGTTTTTATGGGCCGCGTTTCGCCGCAGAACGACAAATACGCGGTTAAAACCCTCGACGCTGCCATGCAAACTCCTGCGCCCGGCGGTACTAACACAGTCGCTGCGGTAGCCTGCACCAACATACCTACGCTGGAAGAAACAAGGGAAAAAATCGCCCAAAATTACCTCGACAGTATCTGGACGTCGCAAGGAAAAAAACGTGGAAAGACCAAACCCACCGCAACTGCTGCGTTGCCAAAAACAGAGCAGGGCAGGATATTTATTGATACTGCTGACATTAATTCGTTGCCTTATCAATCCGTAATCGATACTACCCCGGTACAACATGTGCTTCTAAATTTTATCGATGCACATGCGGCCAATTTGCCCCTATCGGCACAAAAAACTTTCAAACCAGGCCGTCCGGGAAAGGTTATCACTTTTTTTCAAACAGCTTCGTTCTTTAAGCAGTACCCGGCAAAAATAATTGCCGGCGCCGGCATGGGTAATTTCTCATCGAAGCTCGCGTTCCGGGCCACAGGCTTTGGCTTTGCGGGCGGTTATCCGCAGAAGCACATTTACATCAACACTGCTTTTTTGACAAATCACTTGGATGTTTATCTAAATTTCTTCAGCCGGCGCTCGGGTTTGCATTCGTTAACCAACAGCCCCAATTCTGTTTATGACCAGCTGTTATCCGAGTATGGGTTACTCGGGTTATTGGCTTTCGTGATATTTTATGTGTGGTTTTTCGCCCGGCACGCCAAAACACTTACGTATGGCCTGCCTGCGCTGCTATTATTACTAATGATTTTTTTTATCGATTACTGGTTTGAGCAGCTTTCGGTAATTGTGTTTTTTGAGTTGCTGCTGTTTTTAAATATCAAGGAAACCGATAACAAGGCGCTGACGAGTTATGGACATTAAAAATCCGAAAGTGACGGTTTTAATGCCGGCCTATAATGCCGGCAAGTACATTGCTGAAGCAATTTCATCGGTACTGGAACAGTCGTTTGCGGATTTTGAACTATTGATAATTAACGACGGCTCTTCAGATGATACTGAAAAAATCATCCGCTCATATAACGATCCGCGTATCGTGCTTATCAGCCAGGAAAACAAAGGAGTTTCCGCGGCGCTTAATTTTGGCCTTGCACATGCCCAAGCGCCTTATATTGCACGGTTTGATGCTGACGATATCTGCCTGCCAAACCGGTTAAAGGTTCAATATGAGTTTATCACTGCCTACCCCGAATATACTATCATTGGTTCGGCGGTTGATTATATCGATGCCGATGGCCATTTTATTTTTACCCATCATCCTGAAGGGCATTTAAACGAAGAAATTCAGCAGCTTAAGTATACCGTCTGCCCGTTTATCCACTCCAGCGTGTTTTATAAAAAAGAAGCCGTGGTTAACAATGGCGGCTATAACGAACATGCTTATACTTATGAGGACCATTTTTTATGGGTGAATATCCTTAAAAACGAGAAGGCTTGCAATCTTTCGCAGCCGTTGATAAAAGTGCGGTTGAACCCCGAATCGATAACGATAGATGAAAAGTGGCGCACGCGAAAATTCCGCGCTATTAAATATTCCACTTTAAAAAGCAAAAATATTACAGAAGCCGAGGGCAACGAGTTAAGCCAGATTGGCGGCAAACAATATTCGCCAAAAATAAAACAAGGCGCTTATTATGCGCTCTGTGGCAAAAAGTTTCTGCTGAACAACTACCAGCCAGAGAAAGCACGCATGAACATGGTGAAAGCCATTAGCCTGCACCCGTTGCGCCTGGATAATTACCTTATTTACACGGTAAGTTATTTCCCGGAGCGATTTATTACCTGGCTGCATAACGTTAGCCAGGGCAAGTTTTAATACAAAAAAGATGAAAGTAGCATTTATAGCAAGGTCGACATTATACACGGTTCCCGGCGGGGATACCGTACAGGTTGTGCAAACAGCCCGGCAGCTTACCGCGTTGGGTGTTGGGGTTGATATTTTGCTATCGAAAGAAATGATACGCTACGAACGATATGATTTGCTCCACTTTTTTAACCTGATACGCCCGGCCGATATCCTCTACCACAGCAAAATGGCCAAAAAGCCATTTGTGATATCGACCATATTATGCACCTATGGCGATTATTATAAATACAACCGCAACGGGTTAGGCGCCATATTTACCCGCCTGCCTGCCGATGGAGTTGAGTATTTGAAAACCGTTGCCCGCTGGATTTTGGGCAAGGACCACCTGTCGGGCATTGATTATTTGTGGAAGGGCCAGCGTAAAAGCATTATCGAAATACTGGGCAAAGCCAATATCATACTGCCTAATTCCGAATCGGAGTTTAAACGGGTACAGGAAACTTATCCCTGCAAGGTAAAGCACATGATAATTACTAACGGCATCAACCCGGAGAAGTTCCCCTATAACACAGCCATTAAAAAAGATGATAACCTGGTAATTTGCGTGGCCAGGATTGAGGGGCGTAAAAACCAGCTTAACCTTATCAAGGCGTTAAATAACACCCGCTTTAACCTGGTAATTATTGGCGCGCCCGCACCTAACCAGCAGGAATATTACCAACAGTGCCGGGATGTTGCCGCTGACAACATCAGATTTGCCGACCGCCTGCCGCAGCATGAGTTGCTGGAATACTTTCAGCGGGCTAAAGTTCACATTTTGCCAAGTTGGTTCGAAACTACAGGTTTAAGTTCTATCGAGGCAACCGTTATGCACTGCAACATAGTAATAACTGATAAAGGCGACACACGCGACTATTTTGGCGATGATGCGGTGTACTGCGATCCGGCCAGCCCGGAAAGCATATTGGCGGCGGTGGAAGAAGCCTGCATTGCGCCATTTAATGAAGATTTATTGAACAGGATACTGAATCACTATACCTGGAAACAGGCGGCACAGCAAACTTTAAAAGCATATCAATTAGCAGCTATAGCATGAAACTAAGAATAGCAATACTGGGTACACGCGGCGTTCCAAATTATTACGGCGGCTTTGAGCATATATCTGAATATGTATCCGAAGGGCTTGTAAAGCGGGGGCACGATGTTACGGTGTATAATTCGCACAATCACCCCTATCAAAAAGATACCTGGAATGGCGTGAACATACAGCACTGCTACGACCCCGAATACCTTGTTGGCGCCGCCGGCCAGTTTGTTTACGATTTAAACTGCCTGCTTGATGCCCGCAAAAGAAAGTTTGATGCCATCCTGATAATGGGTTACACCAGCAGTTCGGTTTGGGGCAAGCTTTATCCGCCAAACAGCACCATCATTACCAATATGGATGGGCTGGAATGGAAACGCTCGAAGTACTCGCCAAAGGTTCAAAAATTTTTAAAATACGCCGAAAAGCTGGCGGTTAAGTACAGCGAGTTTTATATATCCGACTCACTCGTTATCAAGCAATATCTCGGCGATAAATACAATGTTAACAGCAAGTACATTCCATACGGTGCCGATTTATTTTCGGAAGAGGAGCGCGAACAGGTTGATAGTGCAGATGCGCTAAAAGAAGATTACTTCTTGCTGATGGCCCGCATGGAGCCGGAAAATAATATCGAGACGATACTGGAAGGTTTTAACAACAGCAGCTCGCACCGCAAGTTTAAAGTGTTAGGCGATACTGGAAACCGCTTTGGGAAATTCATCACTCATAAATTTAAAAATGATGAACGCATTGAATTCAAAGGGTCGATTTTTGATACCGCTAAAGTGCGTGCGCTGCAAAACAACTCTTACTTATATTTTCACGGGCATAGCGTTGGCGGTACCAACCCCTCGTTGCTGGAAGCCATGGCCAGCGAGGCTTTGATTGCTGCGCATAACAACCCTTTTAACAAATCGGTGCTGCATACCGATGCGTTTTATTTTTCGAACGCTAAAGAGGTACGTAACCTGGTAGAGACCGTGCAAAGGACAGGGCCCGAACAAACCATGGTAAGCAACAACCTGCACAAAATTAAATACCAGTTTAATTGGGAAAAGATAATTGACCAATATGAGCAATACATTATAGAATGCTATCAAAATAAAAACCATGAGCGGATTGTTTAGGGTAAACGACACACTTACCAACAAAATAAGCTACTACCACCTCATGCTGTTGATGGCCTCGCTGCCGTTCGACAAGTTTTACAGCCACCTTATTTTGATAAGCTATGGTATTCATACCCTTATCCACCTCAGCAAAAAAAACATAAAGCCGGTTTTTAATTTAAGGATGCTGGCCTTGCAGTCGGCTTTTATAATCACCCTATTCGCAACAGTTTATACCACTAATACCAAAGGGGCATTTGACGAGATCGGGCGCCGGGCGGTAATTCTGGTTATCCCCATATTATTTTGCCTTAACCCATTCGATTTAAAAAAATACCGCGACAACCT
>JBDUDE010000055.1:0-5406 GCA_040003105.1 Mucilaginibacter sp.
GGGATATTTATTGCACTTAGCACTGCAAATATCAAAAGGCTCAGGGTAACCACCACTACGGTGATGGGCCTTTTGAGTGCGGATGTGACCATTGACATAGCTGATTATTTTAAAAAGTTTAAAACTGTATTTACCTGGTTTTGGGTAATGGCTTTTTGGAACAGCGCATTGGCGTACTCGTATTTCGCCTGCACATAATCGGTTTCTGCGCGGTAGAGGATATTTAGCGCTGCGTTAAGCTCGATAATGTCCGTTAACCCGCTCTTGTAAAGCGATAGTTTTTGGCGATAACCATCATTCGCTGCCTTTAGCTGCCTGGGGATTTCCTTGAGGCGTTCAAATGCCGTTTCCATTTCGGCGTCGGCCTGGCTGGCGCTAAGCGCAAGCGCTTGTTTTTGCTCTTCCAGGTTTTTCATGGCGTAATTGGTTGCAGCCTTTTGTGTACTTAATTTTAACTGCCTGCGTCGTAAATCAAACAAGTTATACGATATTCCCAATCCGACCAGGTAATTTCCCCTGTCGAGCCCGTAACCGTTGGATACGCTATTGTATTGCCCGTTCCCGTTGATGCTCGAGCCGCGTTCCCAGGCGGCTGCGTTGAGCGAAATTTTAGGGTTATAAAGTTTTTTGACCAGGTTTTCCCGTTCAAGATTATCCTGGTAAACAGATTTATAGAAATTTATAAGCGGATGATTAGCCGTATCAGCAGTAAACAGATAGGCTGTTGACTGGTTAATCAGGTTTAATTCAACCGTAGTATCAGGCACAATAGACTGGTAGGGCAGTCCGCTTATTTCAGACACGCGCAGCTGCACTTGTTTAAGCTGATTTTTTAGCTCGATGTAGTTAAGCCGGGCTTTTGATAACTCGGCTTCTGCGATGCTGGTATCAACGCCGGCACGGACCCCACTTTTTGCGAGCGACTGTATGGAGCGCCGTATCTGCTCGTTGCGCTGGATGTTACGGGATTGGATGTTCAAAAAATCCTGAAGGCGCAGCAGTTGCAAATAGCTGCCAATAGTGTAAGCCTGTAACTGGTATTTTGATTGCGCAAACTGGTTTTGTTCCACTTGCACGTCGGAATTGGCAACTTTGTTTTGGGCGCCATATTTGCCAAAATTATAAATTTCCCAGTCGAAGGCGGCAATGCCCAGGTTGTCGCCAACGGCTGTGGTTACGCTGGTACTGCGTACACCGCCTGAACTTGAGGGCACTATGCCAAAACCAAAGTACGGCCCGGTTGTGTTGTTGCTGGTGCCGATGTCGGCCTGGTAATTCAGCTTCAAATTGGGTAGCCAGCTGTTTCTAACTTCGACGGCCTGGGCCTGCCTGATGAGTATGGCTGCCGAGTCGGTAAGCAGGGCAGGGGCCTTTTGGTTTACCTGGCTTAGCAGCTGTTTTAAGGTTATTGGGGGAGTATGTTGTGCCGTTGCAGCCATCGCCATAAAAAACAACGGCAAAATGCACAAGCACTTTCTTAAACTTAACATTTTGAATTCAGAATTAATTACGAATGAATAATGGATGCTGTCGGCTAAGCCAAAAGCATAAGAGTTTCAAAGAATTATTAATTCTGGAATATCAAATAATCAGGTTGCTGTTGAGCAGATAGGAGGGCTGCGTAGGATAAAGACTTAATTGCAGTCTTCGTAAAGTACGATTGGATAGATTTTGCGCTGCAAAGGCAAAGGGCAAAATTATAGCTAACAGTGCAGCAAAGTGTAATAAAACAAGGTCGAGCGGTTTCGCTAATTTTTTCTGAACAAAGGTTATATCAAAACTACCGCCTTCCACATATTCCTGTTTACGTTTGGTGAACGCCTTTACGCAGATGCTTAAATGTTTTAAGCGGTTAATGTTTGCAAGAGAATTAAAACCGATAAACGGTTTGGCAACCAACATCAGCACCGCGAAGCAGAAGAAAATAATAGCTGATTTAAACAGTTGCATTTTTGTAACCACGTAATAATAACAGCAAAAATAGGTACAAAATTGTGCGGTTTTCGCTTATGCAGGTTAAGGTAACATTAATGTTGCATTAACGACAGTGAGGGCTATCTCTTCTGTTCGGTAACTACGCCGCTGTAATTTATTATCCGGCCGAACGGATTAAAGCCTATCTCTACATTAATTTCGACACCATCACCGGCATCTTTACCGGTGGCCAAAACAGCGGGTGTTAAAAAAGGGGGCATGGGTATGCCCAATATTGTGGAATAGGCATCAGCAATAATTAAATCGCCGTTCACAACTTCGCCGGTTAAGTAAATGTGTACTACCTGGAATTTTTCAACCAGGTATCTGCCTTCCAGCCATTGCTTGGAAATTACTTTTTTATCGCCAAGCCGCCTGCCCCAAATTTCGAAGTGTGCGGTGGGTTCTACAACTAATTCAGCTTCGGCGGCATCATTGTCCAATGGCAACCCAGCGATGCTGGCAAACATGTTTGCGATGGCTGATTTACCCCGCACTATTTTAAACTCACCCAAAACCCGTATTTCAATTTTGGATTGATGAAAGCTTTTGAGGTTAGGTGATAGCTTTTCAAACTCTTCACCTAAAAACTGCTGATACAGCGTTTTGTCATACTGATTATGAGCGAAAACGTTAAGCTTTCCTTTCCATGCGTGATAGAGCACCCATCCGAACGGGAAAAGCCAGATAAGGTCGTTAAAAACATTAACCCATAAAAAAGAGGGGGTAATCTCGCCTAAATACACGTAATAGAAAGCACCCACCGGGCCCAATAATTTTCCGGCAAATCCAACAAAAATCAGCGGCCAGTATTTTTCAGGGTCTTTTGATGCAAAATAGTAAGCAATACCGTAAACACCTACCAGCATGCCTATACACTTCAGCATTATCAGGATATAGGCTGATGTTGGATTGTTGAATAATAATATCTGCGGGTAAATTGAAATCAACGCACCCCAAAACAAATTGTAGACAGCTGCCAGAAAAAGTATGAACTTCGCTAATTTGAGACGAGATTTGTTATTCATTTATAATGCTACAAATAATTAATTGAATGCGGCCCCTGGTTAAACAGTAAATCAACAATGCTCAAATTCTTTATAAAACCTTTCCGTTCTTCAAATACCTGGAAGTATGGTTTTTGGTTAAATGCTGTTTCCTGTTTTGGATTGATAGATTCGCGGTAATCGGCAAGTTCGGGATAGGATGGTTCATAGCTTTCGGTGTATTTGAAGTCAATCTTCATCTTCATGGACTTCAATACAAACTGCAAAAGCTGCTCGTTATAGTCAGAAAGGTAATCGATTTTTTTTTCATAAAACGGCGCCAGATCATCTTCGTAATATTCAAAATAGGCCGAGCGGCGGTAACAGGCCTGCAGGCTTAACCAGTGCAGCCGCTGCCATTCAAAATCGTAGCTTATTTTTACGTCTTTTATTTTAGTGTGATTTTTTGAGCCTTTTGCAACGGGCACGGTGAGGCCTAAAACGCCATCTGGTGTATAAACATTGGCCCGGTTGCGATAGGTTTGCTTAGGGAAATGTTCTTCTTTTTCAATAAGGATATTGGCCCGATAAGTATTCAATTTTACAAAATACTCCACCGGCGGAAGATAAAACATAGGTAACACAGCGCCTTTTTCAATCATATATTTTATGTTTGCACCAAAAATCGGACGAAAATAATGATAAAAAAAGGGCTTTCAAGATTAGGTACATTCTTTTTATACCTGGTTTCGCTGCTTCCTTTTTGGTTTTTATATCTGGTAGCCGACCTGTTATTTGTAATACTATACTACATAACCGGCTACCGCCGCAAAGTTGTTCAGGAAAATCTCCGCAATTCTTTTCCCAAGAAAACTGAGGCTGAACGCAAAGCGATAGAAAAGAAATACTTTAAGTACATGGCTGATTTGATGATTGAAACCATTAAATCGGTAAGTATGTCGCGGAAGTCGGTGGAGAAGCGGATGATATGTACTAACCCCGAAATTCTGGAACATTACTTTGGACGAGGAAAGAGTATTATAGCCGCCGCCGGGCATTACGCAAACTGGGAAATGGCCTGCCTTAGTTTTGGCTTTTTAACCAGCCGGCGCAGGATGATTGTTTACAAGCCGCAATCGAACGAGGTTTTTACGGACTTTTTTAACCGAACCCGCTCGCGGTTTGGCGCCACCATGATATCTATGCGGCAAACGCTGCGCAAAATGATTGAGTTTAAAAATGAGCAAACCATCACTGTGCTGGCGTCAGACCAAACACCGACGCGCGAAGATGCCAAATACTTTATAGAGTTTTTAAACCAGCCAACAGCCGTTTTCCTGGGTGTTGAAAAGCTGACCAAAGTGGTGAACAGCGTTGTTATATTTTATAGAATAGATTTAGTAAAAAGAGGGCATTATACTTATACCTTTGTGCCTTTGGTTGAAGAACCCGAAAAAACCAAACCCTACGAGATAACAGAAATACACGTACGGTACCTTGAACAATTAATAAGAGAAAAACCCGAATACTGGCTATGGTCTCACCGGAGGTGGAAAATTAAGCCGCCTGAAGGGTTCAATAGTTCATTGGTTCAATAGTTCATTGGTGCCTGTCCATTTGAGACCTGGCAGCCTGTAAGCTAACGAACTATAACACCAATGAACTAATGAACTATTGAACGAATGAACAAGAATAAATGAGTAGTTTACCCAAAGTAGCCGTAGTTATTTTAAACTGGAACGGCATTAAGCACCTTCGAGAGTTTTTGCCATCAGTATTAAGTTCTGTTTATCCAAACCTTGATATTATAGTTGGTGATAATGCCTCAACCGACGGTTCTGTTGAATTTATCAGGCAGGAGTACCCATCTATCCGGATTATACAAAACGACGACAACTACGGCTTTACAGGGGGATATAATCGGGTGCTGGCTAAAGTTGAGGCTGACTATTATATTTTATTAAACTCTGACGTTGAAGTTTCATCGGGATGGATAACCCCGGTTATCCAACTGATGGAGAGCGACCCGCTGATTGCTGCCGCCGCACCAAAAATAAGGGCCTACAATCAAAAAGAATATTTTGAACACGCCGGTGCTGCCGGTGGGTTTATTGATGCGTATGGTTACCCGTTTTGCCAGGGACGCATTTTTTATGAGATAGAAGAAGATAAAGGGCAGTACCAGCAATCGGGTGAGGTGTTTTGGGCAACTGGCGCGGCCATGTTTGTAAAAAGCAAATGCTGGCACGATGCCGGCGGGTTTGCTCAAGCAGTTGTCCGAGCCCGAGCCGAAACTGTTCCCGCGTGCCGCCAAACATCATCGTCTTCACTTCGACGTTCACCAGGATGCCCCCCACCACGAAAGCAGCATCCTGGCCGTGGGAGGCAGTTGTGGTGACGTAGCCCGCGTCGACCGCCGCCTGCGCCAGACGACGAACGCTGTCGT
>JBDUDE010000957.1:0-5402 GCA_040003105.1 Mucilaginibacter sp.
GGCGAGGTTATATCCGCCGGATGTTTTTTCAACGTTATCCAAACTCAAATCGATGTAGTAAGGGGTAAAGAACCAGTTGTAAAAAAACCAATCCAAATTTTTACCTGAGCCCCTCTTCATCGAATTAAAATAGTCCCACGGGATTGGGTGTTTGCTGTTCCAGTTATTCATGTAGGTATGCAATGCTTTTTTAAACAGGTCGTCGCCCAGCATATCTTTTAAAGCCAGGTAGCTTAATGATGGTTTGCCATAAGCATTGTTGCCGCCGCCGAAAGTAACGTCGGGCGATGGGGTTATTATCGGCTGTTCCTTGGCGTGCGGGCCATGTGTCCACCGGTTAACGCGGAACTGTTTGTAAAACTCATCAGCTTTAGCTTTGCCATTTTCAGCAGTGCCTATCAATAATTCAAATGTTGTAGCCCAGCCTTCGTCCATAAATGCATAATAGCTCTCGTTGGTGCCCATATAAAAGGGGAAGTAGGTATGGGCAATTTCATGGTCCTGCACCAGCTGTGCAAAAGTCAGGTCTTTGGTATGGCTGTCGTTCACCATCATCGGGTACTCCATATCGGCAAATCCCTGGAACGATGTTGTCTTCGGGAATGGGTAAGGAACACCCGGCAGGTTATGCGAAAACCAATCAAGTGTGTTATGTGCAAACTTCACATACTCATGGAAATCGTTCGAACTATCGGCGAATGCTGCTTGTATTGCAGTGCGGCGCTGTGTTTTGTCGTCAACAATAACGCTTGCGGCATCCCAGTCGTAGTGATTGCTGACGCCGAGGGCCACATCAGAAATATTGGTGGAATTCCATTTCCAGGTGTTGGTGGCATTTTGGGCGGTAATGTTTTTTGCGGCCAGGTCTTGTGCGGTGGCAATGTGTATGGTCTCGTCGCTGGTCATTGATGCCTGCAGGCGTTTGGCAAACTCAGGCTGTAAAACCTCATTGGGGTTTTGCAATGTTCCGGTGGCCCATACGATGAAGTTTTTTGGCACGGTTACGCTTAGCTTATAATCGCAAAAGTCGTTATAAAATTCAAGTCCGCCGGTGTGTGGCTGGGTATCCCATCCTTTGTAATCGTCGTAAACCGATACCCTTGGGTAAAAATAGGCGAGGTAAAAACTGGTGGAGTCAATCGCGCCATCGCGCCCCTGCCCGCCAGCAAGGTCGTAATGCCAGGCGATGTTCATCTTCAGCGAGTCGTGCGGCATTAACGGCGATTTCAGGTCGACCATCTGGTTAGTGGTAACTGCCTTATCGTTATCCCAGACAGCTTTGTCGCCGTTTATTTTTATATCATCAACCTTAATGCCCAGGGGCGCGTTGGCAGCCGTAGGCGTTCTGCCGCGGTGTACGTTCACAATCAGCTTCATATTAAGGCTGCGCAGCGTATCGGGACTGTTATTAAAATAAGTGATGGCTTCAACTCCGGTAATGGTTCTGTTTGGCGGCGCCATACTTACCGATATATCATAGCGGGCATGATTTTGCCAGTACTTTTTACCGGGTTTACCTTTGGTTGAGCGGGTGCCTTTATCGAAGGCATTTTGTATTTCGGGCGGCATAGTTAGCGTTTGCGCACCGGCAAACATAAACGCCCCGCAAAAAATTGCGGCGAGAGTAAATGATTTTAACATGGTCAGTTTTTTTATGGATAGTAAATTCAAATTTATGAAATTATTAGCGGTTTAATTTTTGTGATTACTTTGTATCAAAACCATTACAAAAGGCGTTGATGTTTTAACTTGTTGGGCGTTCCCGCTGATAAAAGCGGCCGTGCTGTAGCAGCGACGTTTTTTTAACCCATTTAAAAGCATCACCCCATACAAGTTTATACAAGTTGGTACATCATGAATTCTCAAAATAAAAACATCTAATTTTATTGTAAGGAATTAAATGCACATCCGACTAACCCATAAAATCGTAATTAAAAAACATATCATACATCATGAAATCAATTAAAATATTTAGCCTGGTGGCCTTTGTTGCGGTAGCTGCAGGACTAACAGCCTTCGTCCGTTTAAAGGCGTCGACCCCGGTAAATGCCGATGATAAGGGCTTTGCAGTTATAGAATTATTTACATCTGAAGGCTGCTCCAGCTGCCCGCCCGCCGATGCGCTGGTTGCTAAAATTGAAAAAGAAAGCGGCGACAAACCCGTTTATATTTTGGCCTACCACGTTGACTACTGGGATAGGCTTGGCTGGAAGGACCAGTTTAGCAGCGCCGATTTTTCGAAAAGGCAAAATGAATATGCCAGGTATTTAAAACTGCAATCGGTTTATACGCCGCAGATAATAGTAAACGGTAAAACAGAGTTTGTTGGTTCGGAAGAAGGCACATTACGAAACGCGATACGGGCAGGTTTGCAAAGTAAGGCAGGTGCAAAGTTAGATTTAGCAGTAGCCAATGCCGATGCCAAGCAAGCGAGCCTGAAATATACCGTTGAAGGTGCCGATAAAAACACACTACTGCAGGTTGCTGTGTTAGAAAAATCCGCAACATCAAAAGTTGGCGCCGGCGAAAACAGCGGGCGCATGTTATCGCACGTTCAAATTGTGCGCAAACTGCAGCAGGTAGCTTTAGCGGGTAACAATGGCACAGCCAGCATTTCGCTGCCAAACGGCTTTGACGTCAAAAATTGGGAAATCATCGGCTTTTTGCAAAACCGTACCAATGGTGCAATAACAGGTGCCACTAAAGCTACATTTGTAAATGATAATAATACAGCTGCGGTAAAATAAGATGCAAGAATCAAGAGGTCAGGAATCAAGAAAACCGGAAGATGTTTTTACCAATCTATCTTGATTCTTGAACTCTTGGTTCTTGACTCTTTCCATCGTACCTTCACATCACCATTAATCGCAATATGAAAACCATAAAGGAAAAGCACTCCTTAGCCATGCGCTGGTGCCATTGGGTAAACTTCCCGATTCTTACCATCATGATATGGAGCGGGATGCTTATTTATTGGGCCAACGATACTTACACCTTCAGCCTGTTCGGGCATACCTTTTTTCGTTTTTTCCCGGATTGGTTTTACAGCACTTTAAAAATACCGGCACACCTGGCAGAGGGCATGGCCTTCCACTTTTTGTTTATGTGGTTTTTTACGCTGAACGGGGTTTTGTATATTTTATATACCATTATATCTGGCGAGTGGCGTGAATTGGTGCCGAAAAGAAATTCGTTTAAAGAAGCCTGGCTGGTATTGCTGCACGATTTGCATATCCGCAAAATGGCGCCGCCGCAAAAAAAGTACAATGCCGCACAACGCATAGCTTACACGGCTATAATCATAATGGGCATAGGCTCGGTAATTACCGGGCTGGCCATTTATAAGCCGGTGCAATTTTATTATTTAACCTGGCTTTGCGGTGGCTATCACGTGGCCCGCATCATCCATTTTATATTAACCCTGGGGTATGTTTTCTTTTTTGTGATACATATTGTACAGGTAATTTTGGCGGGATGGAAAAACTTCAGCTCCGTTATTTCGGGCTTCGAGGTAGTTAACGAACCTGCAAAACCGGCTATTCAAAACACCAACGATGAGCAAGCAAGCTAAAAAATCAAAAAAAGAACTCACCATTGAGCAAAAGATAAACCGGCGCAATTTTATCTCGTTTACCAGCTTTGCGGTGTTGGCCGGCGGGGCTTACGGCGGCTGGCGCTGGTTGTATAAATCGCCCGACGAGACGGCTGGGGGTATTACCGGCGGTACGCGCAAACCCCTGCGTAAGGCGCTTAACAAAACCGAACTATTTTTCCGCCGGGTATTTAGCGACAACCATTTGGTTAAAACCTACCCTAAAGAGATGGCAGTAAAGGGCGCGAGGGTGAACAGCGACATCGGGATAGAGGCCAAAAAGAAATTCGACCCGGCAACGTGGAAGCTGCAGGTTATAAAAAAGGGCGGCGAAGTGCTGCAGGTAACCATGCAGGAAATTATGGCACTGCCCAAAACCGAGATTATCTACGATTTTAAATGCGTTGAGGGGTGGGACCAGATACAACACTGGGCCGGCGTAAAATTCATCGATTTTATTAAACATTTTAAACTGGACGAATACACCAAAATGGAGTACGTGGGCATGGAAACACCCGACAAGGCCTACTATGTGGGCATTGACATGCCGAGCGCGATACACCCGCAAACTCTGCTGGCTTACGAGATGAGCGACAAGCCTATCCAGCTTCAACATGGTGCCCCGCTGCGCCTTATTATCCCGGTTAAATACGGCATCAAAAATTTAAAACGGATAGGCACCATTAGTTTTAGCAACACCAGGCCGAGGGATTATTGGGCCGAAGAGGGGTATGATTATTATTCGGGATTGTAAGGAGAGAGAGGTGAAAGGCGAAAGGTGGGGCAACGCGAAGTAAGACATCTTATCCAACAATTGACGATAATGTTAACAGCACCCCCATACCAGCCGATAGCAAGATGTCTTTTGTGCTGATGTTGTAAATCTCCCTTACATCTTTTTTAAACATAAAATAAAGACACCCGGTATTAAAAATAGCCCAACCAAGCAAGGAACTAACGGTGGCAGGCGGTAATGGTTCACCGGGCTGAGCGGGGTGTTTGAAAGCAATGTAAAACAGCGCGAGGGTATTTACTGCCAGGTAAATAAAATAGCCGGACAGCAGCACCCACCCGTATTTTTGGCGCAGGGCAAATAAAACTGCCGCAATAGGCGCTACTATTAGCGGCCGGAAAAAATACATCACCATGTCAAAACTCCAATTGGCGCTACCGTAGGTAAACATGTACTTCAACAATCCAAATTGTGAATACAGTTGGTAGAGGGTCAACAAAATCATCAGTATGCTTATCCATAATATAGCCTTTGGGGCCGATGGTTTTTCGGATTGGATGGGATTTAAAGTATCGGTAATTGTATAAACAATATCCTGTGCCTTGTTTTGCAACGCTTTTGTTTTGGCGGATTTTAGGAGTTGTTCCTGTTTCAGTGTTTCGTTCTCTTCGCGTGCAGCGGATTGCTCGTCATCTGTAAGCTGCCTGGCAGTCAGTTCATCATTAGCGGCTTCAATAGCTTCGGGTTGATAATCGGCGGGGGTATCGATGATTTTAAGCAAATCGGCATTGCTTAGTTTTTTATAGCGGGCGGTGAATTGGTTCATGGGGTTAACGAGTATTCTTTTTTTGATTGGGCTTGATTTTCTTTGCCTGTTTTTGTTGAATGATATATTCGCTAACCCTTTTTTGGTCGTCGTTGCCCATTTGCTTAGCTTCGAAATAAAAATCAACGTTTAATGGTTCTTTAATTAATCCCATAGTTCGAATATATCAAATAAACCTCACTTGTTGAAAACCTCTCCTTGAAAATCCCCTCAATTCTGCTCAACTTCGCAATCCAAATTTGATTATGAGT
>JBDUDE010000591.1:0-1629 GCA_040003105.1 Mucilaginibacter sp.
GCACTGCATGTATAATGCCCGGCACCCAAAAAAATAAGGTGAGCAGTATATTTAATATAAAAGCACCTATTTTACCGGTAGTTAATATGGCTAACGGCGGGCATAAAAAACATAAAAAGTACCGCATAATCATAAGCTAAAACGTGAACAAAAAAACGCAAGCCGAATAGGCGTTGCTTTTATTATATGACGTGTTTAACCCTAATTTGTTACAGGTTACAGTACCGGTACCTCTATTAAAACTGTTGTTCCGTTCCCGGGCTCGGATATGTATTCAATGGTGCCTTTCAGGTATTCAATCCGGGTGGCTATATTTTTCAGCCCGATACCGCTGAAGTTCCCCCTGTCATTAACATTAAAACCAACGCCGTTATCAGCAATTTTTGCTGTAATGCCGCTCGCGTCCCTGGTTAGTACAAGGTCTAACCGGGTTGCTTTGGCATGCTTAATAACATTGTTTATACTTTCCTGTATAATGCGGTAAAGCATGGTCTCCACATTGCTTTCAAGCTTGTTTTTAAACCCGGTTGCCTCCAATGTTACTTTCAGGCTGTCGGAATCAATTTTTTCTATAAAGCTTTTTAAATCAGACGCAATACCGGAGCGCAACAGCATGTTAGGCATCATCTGGTGCGATATGGTGCGCACCTCTTTACAACTCTCATCAACCAACGCCAGGGTATTTTCGGCCAAAAACCGGTCTTCTTCCCTTGCTATGGTAATCCTGTCGAACAAACCGCTCAGGTTCATTTTAACTGCCGAAAACAGTTGCCCCACGCCGTCGTGCAAATCACTGGCAATGCGTTTGCGCTCATTTTCTTCTGCATCAACAATGGCTTTAGTCAGCGTATCCTGTTGCTTTAGCAGCAGCGCCTGTTGCTGGGCTTTCTGTTTTAATTTATGGCGATTAAAAAATAACGCCGCAACAATGCCCGAAAGCAAGAATAACCCGGCAATAATGCCGATGGTTTTATTACGGCCGGCAATTGATAGTTTTTGAATGGTGTTCTCTTTATTAAGTATGCTTATTCGCTGTTCTTTTTTTACGGTTTCGTAGCGGGTTTGCATTTGTGCAATCTGCCTGTCGTTCCCCTCGTTTATTAATTGCTGGGTTAGCTGCAGGTATTTTTTATCCGCCGCCAAAGCATCTTTGTAGTTGCCGCTTTTTTCGTATACCTGGCTTAACAGCATCCATGCATTTTTTTCGCCCTGTTTGTACTTGGTTTCAACCGCCAGCGGTAACGATTTTTTTAACCAGCTTATAGCCTGGGCATAATCACCCTTGTCTTTGTATAGCTCGCCGAGATTAGCATAGGTATCGCTTACCTGTTTTTTATCACCAAAAAAGTTATCCAGTGCCAACACGTCGTATTGATATTTTAGCGCCTTATCATATTGTTGCAAAGCCTCATAACAATGCGCCATGCTGGAGTATATTTGCGAAAGTCCCCTTTTATTATCTTCCTTTATACAAATGGGGAGCGCTTCTTCGTCATACTTCAAAGCCTTGTCAAACTCCTTTTTGCCGCTGAATAAATTGGCGAGGTTATGCAGGCAGTTAATCACTATCGTCGTATTGTTTAGCTTTTTACCAAGCGCCAGCGCACGCAGCGAATAGCTTTCGGCTTC
>JBDUDE010000043.1:0-1629 GCA_040003105.1 Mucilaginibacter sp.
CCCGAATACCTGCTAATAGTGAAAGGGAATGAAGTAGAGATAACGACCGATGACGCGGAAAGCGTTTTTGAAGACATAATGCGGCAACATGTTTATACCCTTTCAAGCCTGCCGGTTACAAATATTCAATCGCGGTTGAGCAGGGGAGCTTATATCGACGCGGTTCAAAAAATACAGGAGCATATAAACCGGGGCGATATTTACGTAACCAACTTTTGCCAGGAATTTTTTGCAGAAAATGCTGTTATCGACCCCTTATCAGTTTTTATCAAACTGAATGAGGTGTCGCCCAATCCGTTTTCGGCTTTCTTTAAGTTGAAAGATAAATACGTGCTATGCGCCACACCAGAACGATTTTTGGCTAAAAGAAGCGATAAATTAATCTCGCAACCAATTAAGGGCACTGCAAAGCGGGGTATCACAGCTGTCGAAGATGAAGCGCTGATTAATGAACTCAGGAACCACGCCAAAGAACTGCAGGAAAACGTAATGATAGTTGACCTGGTACGGAACGACCTTACCTTATCAGCCAAACCCGGAACCGTTAAAACAGAGGAGTTATATGGTATCTACAGTTTTGCGCATGTACATCAAATGATATCGACCGTAGTATGCGAGCTTTCAGAAGATGTAAGCGCGGTACAAGCAATCAGAAACTCTTTCCCGATGGGCAGTATGACCGGCGCGCCAAAGATAAATGCTATGCGCCTGATGGAACAATTTGAACAAAGCCGGCGCGGGGTTTACTCCGGGGCGATGGGATATTTTAGTCCGGATGGTGATTTTGATTTTAATGTGGTTATACGGACACTGCTATATAATCAAACGCACAAGTACCTTTCTTTCCATGCCGGCAGCGCTATCACTTATTATGCTGATGCTGAAAAGGAGTATGAGGAATGTTTGTTGAAGGCGCAGGCGATTTTGGAGGTGTTAGGCGAGCATGAATTAAAGGCAAAGTCTCAAAGACAAAGGCCCCCGGTTTTGGAGGAACAGTTACCAGAGAAGAAACGAAAAAATTTCAAAAGTATTTAACAAAGGCTCGAAACGAATGGGATAGAGATCCCCGGAAAATGATTAAACAGAAGTTATCTTCTCCCCAATCCTCACACTAATCTCCGACCCATTTGCAAAAAATGCCGAAAATGGCTTTTTACTTAAAAATGGCACAAACTCTTCGCCGTATAATTCAACAATATCAGCATCAAAAATTGGGTTGGTAACTTCGGCTACCTGCCATGAAATATGCTCCACCTGGTACTGCATCGTTTTGGCATCGGTTAACTTGTTATAGCCCCAGTAGTGCTCAAAAATAAACTCTTCGGGGCTGCCGGGTTGTATATCAACAAAATGATTGCTTACAGTTGCACCGAGTTTATTCCAGCGGCCTTTCAGTTTCCATTCATAAGCAAATTCAGTAGTATTACCGCCGGCTGGTATTTCGGAGTGCCGCATGGGTAATGCGCGGTAATGTTCTTTATATAAATTGTTGGCCATCAAAACTATCACGCTTTTAGGCACAATTTCGCTGATGAAAACAGCGCCGCGCTTCCACTCCTTGCCGTCAAAGTGTTTTACATAAAATCGCAGGTTAACCTCTTCAAAGTTTACGTGGAATGGCCACTTTAC
>JBDUDE010000298.1:0-1628 GCA_040003105.1 Mucilaginibacter sp.
AACAGTCTTTTATCTCAAATCTCAAATCTCACATCTCATATCTGAACAAACATGGATATTAGAAAAGAATTAGAAAAACGCATCCTGGTTATTGACGGGGCAATGGGCACCATGATTCAGCGCTACCAGTTGAAGGAGGCTGATTTTCGTGGGGAACGATTTCGTGACCATCAATCGGATTTACAGGGTAATAACGACCTGCTGAACTTAACACGCCCGGATATCATCAAAGCCATCCACGCCGAATACCTGGATGCCGGTGCGGATATTATTGAGACCAATACCTTCAGCACACAGCGTATTTCGCTGGCCGATTATCACATGGAAGAGCTGGCTTATGAGCTAAGTTATGAGGGCGCTCGCATAGCTCGTGAGGTTGCGGATGAATACAATAAAAAAACACCCAACAAACCGCGTTTTGTTGCCGGCGCTATCGGGCCGACAAATCGTACAGCCTCGTTATCGCCTGATGTAAACGACCCCGGCTATCGCGCTGTTACTTTCGATGACCTTGCCGAAGCTTATTATGAGCAGGTAAGGGGTTTGGTTGACGGCGGTTCGGATTTGTTGATTGTTGAAACGATATTTGATACGCTAAACGCCAAGGCAGCTTTGTTTGCGATAGATAGATACAGAAACGAATCAATAGCAGCCGGCAAAGATTTTGCACCATTCAGGGGCTTAGGCGCGATCATGATTTCGGGTACTATTACCGATGCATCAGGGCGTACCTTGTCTGGGCAGACGGTTGAGGCATTCTGGGATTCAGTAAGCCATGCCAACTTGTTATCGGTAGGTTTAAACTGCGCATTGGGTGCAAAAGAAATGCGCCCGCATATTGAGGAATTATCTGAAAAAGCAAACGTTTACATTTCGGCGTATCCAAATGCTGGCTTGCCAAATGAGTTTGGTCAGTACGATGAAACGGCGCACGAAACCGCGCACCAGGTTGATGACTTTATAAAAAACGGGCTGGTAAATATAGTTGGCGGCTGCTGTGGTACTACGCCGGAGCACATAAAATGTATCGCCGAAAAAGCAGCAAAATATCCGCCACGACCTATTCCGGAAATTGAGCCGTTTATGAGGTTGAGTGGTTTGGAGGCGGTTACTATAACGCCGGAAACCAACTTTGTAAACGTAGGCGAGCGTACGAACATCACCGGTTCGCCAAAGTTTTCGAAGCTGATATTGGCGGAGGATTATGAGGCTGCATTAACAGTTGCCCGCCAGCAGGTGGAGGGCGGTGCCCAGGTTATCGACATCAACATGGACGAGGGCATGATTGACTCGGAGGCCGTGATGGTGAAGTTTTTAAACCTGGTGGCGTCCGAACCTGATATCGCCAAGTTGCCTATCATGATTGACTCGTCTAAATGGACGGTTATTGAGGCTGGGTTGAAATGCATACAGGGTAAGGGGATTGTGAACTCCATATCGCTAAAAGAAGGCGAGGATAAGTTTAAAGAACAGGCCCGCAAAATACTAAGCTATGGTGCAGCTACGGTTGTAATGGCTTTTGATGAAACCGGGCAGGCCGACTCGCTACAGCGCCGTATTGAAATTTGCAAACGCTCGTACGATATACTGGTAAACGAAGTTGGCTTCCCTCCGCAGGATATTATTTT
>JBDUDE010000366.1:0-1627 GCA_040003105.1 Mucilaginibacter sp.
GTTCGTCAAATAAACCAACTTCATTTAATGCCGACTTGCGAAGCACCATACATGCGCCGTTTAAAATATCAATTTCAGCTTCACGGAACTCTTCAACCCAGTCTTTACGGTTGCGGTCATAAAGCCTTGTTTTGGAAAGGTGTTTGGCAAAGCCGATAAGTTTTAAAAATGTGCCCCAAGCCGGGCTAAGGCCGTGGATAGATTCGGGTAAAAAGCGCCCCTGCGGGCTAAGCATCCTGATGCTCATACCACCGGCATCTGCATGGCTATCCATAAAGGCTATCATTTTTTCAACCGAGTCTTTGATGGCCAAAGTATCCGCACTGACCATTAAAGTGTACTCGCCTGTACAAAGCCGTAAAGCCTGGTTGTTGGCTTTCGCTATCCCTTCGTCATGGCTGTTTGATATCACTTTTAGGTCCGGGAAATTAGTTGAAAGCATTTCCAGCGAATGGTCGGTTGACGCGTTGTCGACTACAATTAATTCATAATCAATGTGCTTACACGCATCAATTAAAGAATTAATAGACTGCTTTAGCAATATGCGAGTGTTATGATTGACAACAATTATGGATAGGTTCATACCGCTTCGACAGTTAAATTATAGTAAGGATTAAGCACTTCTACAAATTTTTTTGCGCATACCTTATCTCTAAAATAATTAGCACCAAAAGCTATGCCACAGGTAAACGGGACAAACGATATGTGGAAACTTTACAGTGTTGTGTAAAATATCAGGCGTGTTTGCTTGTTTTTCAGTGTTTTATGCGCGGAATTTTTTCATCCAAAGGCGTTTAATTATGGTTACCTGTATGGAATTAGAAACGATATGTCGTTTTATTTCGACAAGGAGTTGATATAGGGCACACGGGTAGCTATTGAACGCCCCAGCGTGATTTCATCTACGTACTCCAGTTCCCCGCCAAATGCAATGCCACGCGCTATGGTTGAGATAGTTATATCGAATGACTTTAACCTTTTATCAAGATAAAAAATGGTGGTGTCGCCCTCCATCGTGGCACTTAACGCGAATATGATTTCTTTTACATCATTTTCTTTCAGGCGTTCAAGCAGGGAGTCTACTTCCAAATCCGATGGGCCTATGCCGTCCATTGGGGATATTAGTCCCCCTAAAACATGATATATCCCATTATATTGATTGGTATTTTCAATTGCCATTACGTCGCGGGTGTCTTCCACAACGCATATTATGGTGTGGTCGCGTTTGTGCGATGCGCAGATCTCGCATACCGGGTGGTCGGAAATGTTTAAACAAACCCTGCAAAACTGTATCTCGTTACGCAGTTTGCTTATGCTCGTGCTAAACTTTTCTACGTCCTCCCTGTCCTGGTTAAGCAGGTGTAAGACAAGACGTAAGGCGGTTTTTTGACCTACCCCCGGCAGTTTAGCAAATTCGGCAACAGCATCTTCAAGCAACTTCGATGAAAAGTTCATGTTGCTAAATTAAAAAATAATAGGTAAATCGCTTAAGGTTCATGGTTAATAGTTCATGGTTCATAGTAGAACAGGTGTGAGCGGCCATGAACTATGAACCGTCATCTATGAACTAATCCATGTCTCCCGGAATATTACTCACATTTATCATTGGTTATTTTTTGGTTCTCCT
>JBDUDE010000452.1:0-5385 GCA_040003105.1 Mucilaginibacter sp.
AGCGATTTGATCCATAGCGCTATCTTTCGTGCATCCTCATTAGAAACCTGTGGCATCGGCGGCATGGGTGTTGAATAATCGGGCCAATGTTCCGGCTTAGGGTTATGGATCAGTTGCATCAATACGGCCACGCTATACTTTCGTTTAGCTACATCAACATACGCCGGGCCAACCTGCCTTTTTGTGGCATTGTGGCACGAGAGACAGGTGTTTTTTAATAAAATAGGCTGCACTTCGGCATAGGTAGGAATAGCGTTTAACCCGGCAGCAGACTTTATCGCCGCGCCCTTTTTACCGGCCACGCCTTTTTTCAGATTGTTCGAAACCGCAGCTTTGGCCGAGTTTACCGTACTTACTCCCGTCGTGGAAAGTTTTTGCCCTTCGGGGATGTTGTTTAGCGTATAATATGCTATTGGATGAACTAAATTGAAATAGTTCTCCTTATCACGGATTGCATTAAGCGTAATTGTATGGATATAGTACCTGCGTAAATTTTTAACTATCAGTCTTGCCTTTAAACCGTCTTCAGATACTTTAACCCCGGCTATAGGGCATTTTTCAGTATTTACAGGCGGGCTTCCGTATACGCCGTGATATTTATAGATGAAGCTTTCTACCGAGTACGATGCGAGATCTTCAGCTACTTTTTTATCAACCGGTTTGGTGAATTCTATTTCGAAGCCATCGGGCATGGCGCGGACGGCACGCATTTCGAACGGAAGTTTGTTGTTCCATACCAAACGCTGCAGCCCCATCGTGGCCTCTCCTGCCGATCCCCAGCCGCGGTTAGTTTCGCCCGCTGCCAATGACCCATCGGGCAACCAAGCCAACCTTACTATACCCGACTGAAAACCATTCCTGAAGGCCCAGGCAGCACCCTGGTACTCACCATTAACTTTTTCTAAAAAAATCCGGTCGACCATACTTTGCCCCTGGTCGCATATCAACAGTTGCCCGGCAAATGGGCCGAATACGCCTTCGGGTATTTTAACAATTTCGGAGTTCGAGATCCCTAATACCCCATGAGGCAACCAAACAGCAGGCAGTTGTAGTTCCGGAATTTCTTTTTTTGCTTCAAACTCAGTTTTAAATTTTTCATTAACCACGTTCTCTGGTTTTACAGGCCGCCCGTTTTTATCAAATTCTACCCTTGGGTTGTTTTTGCTGTAGAATTGTTCAGAAGTTAGTTTCAATGGCGAGCCAGGCAAACCTGTCCAAACCAGGCTTGCCGGGTGGCCCATAAAAGCCCCTTTTTTAATCGGCATGATACTGCCCGACCCTACCCAGTCGCCCTGGTTATCGGCATACCAAAGTTCGCCGTCAATCATACTGATACCACAAGGTGAACGGAAACCGGCTGCCCATGGGGTAACAGTGCCATCTTCCTTAATATTTAAAGCCCAGCCTCTGTAAGGTACAAAGCTTTTAGGGTGCCACCAATCAGGCGGGAAACCCAGGTTCAGGGTCACAAAGAAGGAGCCATCGGGCGCTATTTTAGGGCCGAAGCTATACTCGTGGTAATTACCCGATAATGGCCATGCGTAAATAGTTTCAAAAACATCGGCCTTGCCATCCATATTGGTATCAACCAGTTTGGTCAATTCACCGCGCTGAACAACGTATAAAGCGCCATCTTTCCAGGCGGCTCCCAAAACCTCATGCAAACCTGAAGCAAACTTTCGGAAGAAAGGGTGCTGGCCGGTTGGATTTTCGACCATGAAAATATCACCGCGGCGGGTGGTTACCGCCAAAGTGCCGTTAGGTAACGTACACAGGCCGCCAACTTCCAGTATAGTACCCTCGGGTGCAGGTACTTTCATGATCTTGAAAAAATCATCTTCTTTAGGCGATTCGGCCTGGGCAAAAGTGATCTGGATATCGCTTAACATGGCGATAATTATTAGGGTAAATAAAAGTAAGCCCTTTTTTATCATTTGTTTTATAGTGTTGTTCATAATCAGGGCAGCTTAAAAAATAATGGAATAGGTTAATTTCTTTTGGATGGGAATGATAAGTTCCTGTTTCCCTCCCGCATCGCGAACAAGGGCTTTCGCGCCAGCTGCATCATCAATGCGGATGTAGTAGGATTTATCATCAATGGCATATAATCCGTTACCAAGTGTTTCGATATCCCCCGAAGCAAGATGAAAATACAAGCCATCTACAGTATTGGCAAGGGTTATTTCCCGGTGAATGCCCTGTCCTTTGTCCATTACGCTGCTGGCATCATTTACCGGTAAACCGTAAATAATGTATTTAAAGGCCGGCACATCTTCTGTGTTTAAAACATAGCCTTTAGGTTTGTATCCCGAGCCTGCTGTATCCAAAGCCCAGGCGGCATTTGCGTCGCTAAGTTTTTGTATAGCAGGTACCGGCTTGCCAAGGTATTGAACAGAACCGGCAGGGCGCGAAGAGCCGTCGCCCCTTTCATGCCACATCGGGGTAGCATCCAAAAAGCCCCCGCGCCATATCTGCACAATCATCCCTTTATCCAGGTCGTAAGTGTAATGTAAGAGTTGCGGACTGCCCACATTTACACCATGTGTAACCCTGAAGTCCCCCGGCAGATCAGAGAAACTTCGCAGAATAGTGTTTGAAGCAGCATTGATCAAAATAGGATCAACAGGGTCATTGTTGCTAACATTAGCATCGCTTAACAAATACTCACGAATACCCGGGCCCGACACGGTAAGCGCTAACGCCGGCTTGGCCCACTCAAGAGCTTTTGAATAGAACAATTCAAACGGCTGATCACCGGGTTGTAACTGTATCTTGCCTTCACCCCGGCCCTGGCTTACTGTAACAGCATCGGCGCCGTTGATCTTTAAAGTTCCTTTTCCGCCGGGTACGCTCAGCTTAAAAGCATATTCGCCTGCTTCTTTAACCTGGATATTACCTGTGTAACGGATCAAAAAATCATTGCTTAACGTACTTATGTTTGATGACAATACAGGCGAAGATCCCTCAGATTCCGGCTTCAGTTTCTTATAACCGTCGCCTGCGATAGCACCACCTTTATAAACCCAATATTTTAGGTTTGAAAGGGTTAGGTGGGGTTTGTCAAAACTGGTTATTTTAATATTTCTAAATGCTACCGGGCCATGGTCGCCCTGCAAACGCAGCGGACCTGATACAGTTTCCTTATTATCTATTGCACCGCGGGTTGGCCCGGCAAGCTCTACATTATCCTGGATCAAAACACCGTTCAACCAAACAGAAAGCACTTTCGCGTTTGAAATCTTTTGGCCGTTGCTATCAAAGTGCGGCGCCTGGAACGAAATTTTCATATGCTGCCACAAACCTGGCGCCCTGCTGGCGTTTTGCCTTGGCGCATAACCATCATAACCTTGCTGCCCATCCGGTTTGCTATCATCCCAGCGCTCATAAATACCGCCATTATCTCCCGATTTAGGGTTTACCGTTCCCCAGCTGTCCAGTAGCTGAATTTCATAACGACCCTGCAAATAGATGCCTGAATTTGAACCCTTTGCCATCATATAATCAAGTTCCAGATCGACATCGCCATAAGCAGTTTTGGTAAACAGATCTTTCGCATCCTTTTTGCCCGGCAGGTTTACTAAAATACCTGTCCCGTCTTTAAGCGTTAAAAACTCATCCTTCATAATATCAGCCTGTGCACCGGCTGCTATCTTCCAGTTTGGCGATGGGTTATCGAAAAAAGAAAGGTCTTTAAGGGGTACCGCGTTTTGCGCCCGGAGTTGCTGGCAACCCAACAGGCAAACACACGCTATCCAAATTTTCTTTTTGCCAAAGGCTTTAAACGACTGATTTAAGTAATGCATTGAACTTTTATTTTGGTTTACTGGCGAAGGCGTATAATTGATGTCATTCTTACAGGACATAGTGCAAATATAATAAATTCTGCAATCGATTGCAGATAATATTTTATCATTAGATGGTATAATTCCACCTGGTCCGTAAGCAGGAAATAAAGTTAAATAACCATCCAGTTAATCAACACTAAATAAAGCGGGCTATCTTGCAAAGTGCGCTACCCTATTGGCGGACCGCCAAGATCTGCCGTTAAACAATTCGCCACACGGCTTGTTGAACAGGCATGACCGCCAATTCAACAAAAAAATATTCGCTGCCTGCCCTAACCATAATAGCTTTTATTTGCCTGGCTTTGTTTGCCGGCTGTAACGATCAGCAAAAAAAGGAAGCTCAGAAACAAACGCAAAAAGCTGGTACAACTATAAACGTCGCCACACCACGGCAAGATGCCCTTACCCTACCGGTGCTCGACGCGCTGTTTTATGAGCCCGGCTTTGCATCCTCGCTAAAAACGAGCATAGGGTTAACACCTGAGCAGATCGGGCGGCTCAAGGCTGCGGCACATACCTCGCTGCGCGATCTGAACGAAGACGGAACGGCCGACACCGCATCTGCCCGCACGGCTACCCGAGCCTACGAGACGCAAATTGAAAAGATCATTGGTAAGGACAAGGCCCGGCAATTGCTGCAACTGGTGAACGACAGGTACAGCAAAGGCGTTGAAGGCCTGGCGCCCACCAAGCCCAACTTTGTACCCGGCGACACGCGTATTGTTGTGAACGCGCCTGCTTTCCGGATGGATGTTTTCCAGGACGGAAAACTGGTGAAGACTTACCGGGTCGGCATTGGTTACCCGGAATTCCCGCTGCCTACGGGTATGCGCCGCGCAGATACAATTATATTTAACCCGGCCTGGACACCGCCGGACGAGCCCTGGGTAAAAGGCAAGTTTCACGTTGGCCGGAGGGTGTTAGCCAGCAATGACCTTAACCCGCTGGGCCGCGTGAAGATACCCATCGGCATGCCCTCGCTTATCCACGGCGGCAAACCGCTCAGCAAAATCGGCGACTTTGCGTCCCATGGCTGCGTGGGCCTCACCAATTCACAGGCGCTCGACTTTGCGACGACGCTTGCCCGGTTGGGCGGTGCAACATTGTCTGCCGCTGATTTGCAAGGATTTGAACAGCACAAAAACACCACCAGGTCGGTAAAGCTTTCAACACGCGTACCAATCGACCTGCGTTATGAAACCATCGTCGCCGGCGACAGTTGCCTCCACATTTATCGTGACGTTTATGAGCGCGGCACCAATACCATTGAATCCGCCAAACGGATACTCGCGAACGCCGGCGTCGGCTATGATAAGTTGAGCCAACAGGAGAAGACCACGCTCGACAGCGCCTTGCTGGAAATGAACAAAGATGCGAGGGGAAATGCAATAGCAACAGATAGCGTTACGGCTGCCAACGACCACACGCCCGACGCTACAATTGCAAGAGCAAAAAAGGGGAAAGTCACGTCACGTGTAAAAGGCGAAAAACAAATAGATGTCCCGATAGCCGCCCTGCAGGGAAAAGGTTACCCGGAACC
>JBDUDE010000144.1:0-5383 GCA_040003105.1 Mucilaginibacter sp.
AATTAATAAATTATTTTAAGCATCTATTCCCCCTTGATGATAAGGAATGTGGCGAAATAACAAGTCGCCTTGCAGAGCGAAAGATCAGGCGAAATCAATTCATTCTCCAGGATGGCGATGTTTAGCGTACTACTGAACTTTTTTATTGGTTTGAAAATCTATTATCTTCGGCTACCTCATCCCCCCGCCAAAGGAGAGCGGTTCAAAAACACGATTTTTCGGACGGTGCGTTCCATTTTTATAAATTTGGAACACCCGGAACGCCGTGAAATATGCTCATTATCAGTCGTTTTAGTATTTAACATAAATTATAGACGCTGGCGGTTCCCAGGCCTGAAAAATTCGAACTATATTATCAATCAAGGCCTGGGATAAAAAGCTAACCGCCCCACTTAGCTATCTGATTTGCGATAGCAATCTGGCTAACCGTCAGTAAAAGCTATTCCGATACCAGTTTGAGTCCCACCAGAGAGATTACCAACGTACTTAGGAAAAAGATTCTCCAAAAAGTTGCCGGGTCTTTAAACACAAGTATGCCAACCACCACTGTGCCTACTGCGCCAATACCGGTCCAAACAGCATAAGCTGTTCCAATGGGCATAGTTTGCGTAACTTTCATTAATAGAAGCATACTGACAGACATGGTTATGAAAAAAGCTAAGTACCATAAATAAACAGCGCTTCCTGTTGCCTCCCTTGCTTTACCCAGACATGATGCAAAAGCGACTTCACAGAGGCCGGCGATTGCCAATAAAATCCAATTCATAGTTATATTATTCGCATGTAAATTTCGGGCGTTTTATTGCCAAAATGTTTAACAAAGGATAAAAAAATCATTTATTATCTCTTTAACCCCTAAACTACCTTGATTAAGTTATTAATAAACTGCTGTAATGTTGTTTTGCCCTTTACGGCGTGCTTTGGTATTTCGATATCATTGGCTGCAATTTCTGTCATTGCGGCGTAAGAAGCAGCTGCCTCCCCGGAAAATCCGGCAGATTTATACGCAGCTGTCCATTCCTTCTTTGGAATCACCTTTACGCTTACCTTCTTGCCCAGTGCACTTGAAAATTCATCCGCAACGTCCTGGGGCGAATAAAGCTTCGGTCCAACTATTGCCGTCAGCTCCTCTCCGTCTTTGGACATCATAGAGTTTGCTGCCAATTCCCCGATGTCTTGCGGGGCGACCATAGGTATTTTCAGCCCTTTCGGAAAAAACGACACCAGTTCACCTGTTTCCTTTATGCCCGGCAATGATGATGCCCAGTTGCTCATGTAATAAGCCGATCTGATGATTTGATGGGGCAGTCCAAGGGACGCTATACCCTGCTCCAGGTCATATAATGTGTTAAGGTCACCAATCCTGCTGCCGGGCCGGGCGCCGAGTGTCGAGGCAACAATTATCTTTTCAGGGTGCGTGCCTTTTAAAGCTGCTACCAACGAAGCCCCTGTTTTCCTTTCCTGCATATCTGTGTCTGTCAACGGGTCAGCAGGGGGATTCAACACAAATATGTTTTTTCCTGTTTTAAAAATCCGCTGTAAACTTTCGGTGTCATAAATGTCCGCAACGGCAAATTTTGCACCTTTAGCTTGCCAATCGGCCGCAGACTTTGAACTTCTTGAAATGATTGTAACCGCCTCACCATTTTTGAGTAAAGCATTAGCTAAGGCAGATCCGATCTGCCCTGTTCCTCCAGAGATGATATTCATAATTAAATAACTTAAATTAATTAATAGTTCAAAAATACAAACGCACTGTGACAACTGTTTGTCATAGGTCGTTTTCAGTTCTCGGATTTTTATCTAAACCGTTATTCGGTTTGGTTAGAAAAAGAAACCATTAGTAAGTAAAATATTGAGCGATGCACAAAAGACACAAATTAAAAAGGACGCAGCAATTAACTGATGACTCCGACTGCACCGTTTCAAAAGCTACTTATTTAAGGACGTATCGTATCTTCTGAAAGTCCATCCAGATACTGGGTGATCGTCATTTTATGCGGCTCAAATTTTTCAGAAAGAATTTGAAATGATCGAAACCTGTCGATCCTGAAAAAGCGGTAATCATTCCGCAAACGGCAAAAGGCCAGCAACAACCACTTGTTTGCCGCATAAAACAAGGCAAAAGGTTCTACAATGCGATCAGTGATTTCGTCTTCTTTTAAAGCGCAATACTGGATTCGGATGAGCTTATAATCGGTCAGTGCCTGTTGCAATTCTGCAAAGTGACTGGTCATTGGCTTCTCATCGTCATTACTATACACTTTTACACGTTCAGACAACATGTTCATTTTTTCTTTTTCCATGTAGCGTAGTACCGCTTTTATTTTGTCTGTCGCACTGTGGTAATTGTTAACAAGGGATTCATCATTATTGCAGGCTATAAATTTTTCAGCGGTGATGACAGCCGCTGCTTCGCTTTCTGTAAACAATAAGGGGGGCACTTTATAGCCGTCAACCAATGAAAATCCTTTTCCTTCCTCCGTAAAGACCGGAACACCTGCCTCTTCCAACAGCTTTATGTCCCTATAAACGGTCCTTGTGCTAATGTTAAACCGGGTCGCAACATCAGTTGCGTTTACAATTCGCTTGGTTTGCAAAATAGTTAACAAGGCTATCAACCTGCGTAAACGGGTAGTGCTGGCGGATTGGTATTGTTTCATTGATGACATATTGATAGGACATAAATTAACTTCAACACTATTAACCGCAATTTACACCATGGGTTCTCATCTGACATAATTTTTCTTTGACTTACCACAGCAGTACCACTACATGAAGATGTAGTAGCGGCTGATTACTTGTACATTTAAATTTGTTTTCATAAAATCTATTACCATGAAAACAAATCTAAAACTCTCAAAAAAATTGATGATGAAAAGGGCGGTAGCAATACTGACCGCAAGCCTTTTGGCATGCACTATCGCTCATGCACAGTCTGCAGCCCAGCAGGCAAAAGACCGGGCCGCAGCTGATGCAAATGCCAATGTAGGCAACCGGATTGACAGGGCCGTAGATGGCGCTTTCGATAAAACCGGCAAGGCAATAGGCGGGCTTTTCAAAAAGAAGAAAAAAGCGCCGGCCACCAACACCACTACGGATGCTTCAAATAGTGCTGCCAATGCCAACACGAATCCGGCTGCTGGTACCAGTGGCGCTACCACTCCAGCAAGCGGCGTAGCTTTTTCCGATTTTGTGCCAGGGCAATCGATAATTTTCCAGGATGATTTTTCGCAGGATGCGCTGGCAGATTTTCCGGCCAAATGGAACTCAAATGGCAGCGGGAAAGTTACAACGTTAACCGGACTAAACGGGCGCTGGCTCGAATTGAAAACAAACACTGCTGTAACGCCCGAAATAAACAAGGCTTTGCCGGAGAACTCGACCATTGAATTTGACCTCTACCTGGATGCACAAAACGGGCAAACAACCCCTTTTATACAGTTTGGGCTAACGCAGGTAAAAGATATTTTGAAAGGAGACTTGTTTTACAAGGACAGGTTGTTTATGAATATCCACAGATATGCCGAGCAGGATGGGCACACGGTGGAATATGGATTAAAAAATGATGTGCTTGGCACCAAAGGCGATTTCCCCATAACATCGTATGCCAACAAGGTGCTGCATGTATCGATGGCGCTTAACAAAACGAGAATACGCATTTACCTCGACCAGACAAAGGTGCTCGATCTGCCAAGGGCCCTAAGCCCCAGTATGCGCACCAATTTCTTTTTAAACAGCAACCAGGTGGTACCCGCCGCCGAGCTTGATATGTATGTAGGCAATGTTCGCATTGCATCTGCCGAAACAGATGCGAGGAGCCTGTTGGTTAAGCAGTTAATGGAATCTGGCAAGGCGGTAACCAATGATATTTTGTTTGATGTTAACAGCGATGTTATCAAAAGTCAATCGTATGATGTGGTGAACCAGTTTGGCGAGGGGCTTAAAGCAAACCTATCATTAAAGATAAAAATTACCGGGCACACCGACAGCGACGGAAATGCTGCCGCCAATATGGAGCTCTCGAAAAAGCGTGCTGCTTCAGTTAAAAAATACCTGCTTGCAAATTATGGAATCGAAGACAGTCGAATTCAAACCGATGGTAAGGGCGCATCGCAGCCGGTATCTGATAATGGCACCGCTACCGGAAAGGCAAAAAACAGGCGGGTAGAGTTTTTGAAGTTGTAAGCGTATCGTTGCTAAATCAAGAGCAGAAAACCCCAGACCGAATACAGATTTCCACTGTAGCCGGGGATTTCTAATTGCTAATATTCTTTAATACCGAAATTTATGAAAAGCATATTGATACTTTTTGGAGTGTTACTATTAAGTTTTTTTATGGTGAAGGCACAGCCGCCACGGCGGCGGTTGACACCAAGAGATACTTCGCGGATGACCTTTGAGGCAGGCAGGGCGGAATGCATAAACGCGCCCATATTACGGGGCAACAGCCAGGGCGCAACCATTGTGCCGGTAAGGCAGCAATTTTGCTTCGACCTGGAGATTGATGTAGCTTTAAATTTTGGCGGCAGAATAACCCGTGAAACCACGCTGTTTATCAACACAACTGACGGCTACATGGGTTATACCACTCCATCGGCCGGCGGGCCTATTAGCGACTTGATGCCCGAGGTGGAAGATTTCCGGTTCACTGTTATGAGTTTTAAGTTGGGCAATATTTTCTCTTACTTTAATCGTAAAGGGAATAACAACATCCTGGAGCATTTGGTTACCACCTCAAATACCGATGCGCATGAATACCAGGCAAATAATTTACTAACCGCAGCGCCTTTGAACCGCCAAAGCGAGTACCGCAACTATTGCGACGGCAAAGCAAGAGCGTTGGCATATAAACGCGCAGACGGCCCAACCACCTGGTTTGTTTATGGGGACAGGTTCCCGGCCACGTTGCAGGTACAAAAATTTTTAGGCGGGTTTGGGGTAGGGGTAATAAAAACCGATGCCGGCGTTTTTATGGTTATGGAACTGACTATGGGCCGTAACTATACCGTTATTAAACATGTAGAAAGAAGAACGGTTTGTTTTGACCCAACAGGTTATAAAATGCAGGAAGCTGATTTTTTTGCCAAAGGCGCCGCCGACCTGCAACGGGAGCAGACCAAAATAGATGCTGATGAAGCAGAAGCGCAGCACGCACCCTGTTGTGTAGCTGAAAGAATGGCCCAAATCAACTTCAGGCGGCAGCAGTTGCGGGTACAACAGGACAACCTGCGGAAAGGCCAGCAGGGGAATTTGATACAGAACAGGGTTGCCCAAAAAGGAATTACCGATACCATGGACCCGTTGCCGATGGTGCAGGGTTCAATATTGGCTACCGAAACAAGTATTTGCACAACACACTATTACATGGCTCGTGGCCGGG
>JBDUDE010000390.1:0-1624 GCA_040003105.1 Mucilaginibacter sp.
CATCGCCCGAAGCCATATACAGTTCATTTTTAAAAAAGGCGAGATCGCCGGAGGCAGCATATGGCATCGACCCTAAAAATACGGGGGAAGGCGACGGGCTTTTAGGATCAATCATATACAGTTGATTATATATTGCATAATATATAACACCCAGCTTATCAACAGTCATAGAATTAGCGAAAACACCGGATGCTATTGATTGGCAATTGGTAACTGAAACAGGATTCCCCGTTAAATTACCGGAAAACAGGTTCCCGTAAGGATCAGCGAAATAAATTTTATTGGTGAATATGGCAATGGAGAAATAGTTCCCGTCGTTACATGAAGTAACTGTTGCAGACACCGGGCCATTAGCGGTAAGGGTTACCAGCTGTAGCTGACTGGCGCTTGTAGCGGCATAAAATTGCTGGGAGTAAGTTTTTGTATAAATAAAAAGAAACAGGATAAAAAGGAGTAACTTTCCCTCTAATTTGCTGCGTTTAAATATCTGCGTGGACACTATATCGGGTGATAGGATTTAACATGTTAAATTAAGGCAATATTTTTGACAATTGGTTAAACCGCTATATTAAATTATTGATACGACGCCCATGGCACGAGGGTTGCCTTTTTGCAGATCATATAAAAGTTGAATGTGCCAACTCAGGGGCGGCAATTGTACGACGGGTGAATGGCAAAGATATTTAATTAGGAGAAAGGCCATGTAATCTAGCTCTGGCATTTCAGCCAATTAAATAATCCCATACAAAGCGCCACCCTTCTCCCCCATCCTGTCCACCAATTTCTCAACCTCAGGGTCTTTCACCAGCACGGGTGCGTGGTGCGGCTTTATCCGTGCATCAATAATCAGCGGGCCATTGCATCCCCAGTGCTTATGTTCGGTAAAGCTGTTAATGCCATAAATATCGTGCGATGGGTTGCTGCGGGTAAAGGTTACCCACACAAAATTGTTGATGTTTTGGGCGGTAAAATCTGCATCGTCGCAAAGTGCCATTAACGGCAGGCCGTTAAGTTCTGCGTCCTGCAAATGCTCCTCAAGTATTTCAAACATCAAAGGCATATCGCTGGCGCGGATATTTTTTGGCACCTCCACCGCCAATATGCCGGGCATTACCATTTTATATTTATCAAAAGGTCGTGGCAGGCTAAAGTCGATGGGCAATTCACTCCACAATTCACGCTTGATCTCCCCTGCCACTGCTACTGCTACTTTACTGCCGGCGTTTAAACCGCTGCCACTATAATCAAGCGTATCAATGGTAGTGTTGGTGTAAAAGTGCAGGTCGCGGGTAAGGTCTATCCGTTGCAGGATGTGTTTTAAAAACCCGCCGATGTCGTTGACGTTTAGCGCCGGGTCATCTTCCTGCGCAGCTATAAACAGGTATTTGGCGAGGCTTAGCTGTCCTTTACCTAATATATGGTTGGCTATGGTTAAAATCTCCTGCGGGCGGCGTTCGTTGCTGTATGGCGTATAACGCTCGCTGCCGATTGCAAATAGTAAAGGGTGCACCCCGGCAGCATCAACGGCATTAACCGCGTGCAGCCCAGGGATTTCCTTCGGAATAGCCGAGCCCGTAATTTCATGTATCAGCGCCCCAAAGCTGGTATCTTCCTGCGGCGGACG
>JBDUDE010000985.1:0-1621 GCA_040003105.1 Mucilaginibacter sp.
CATTGCTATTTTTTTCAGGGTTTACCCCTGATGGAGACTCGCAATGACAAAATGGTTAAGAAAAATCCTTCAGCCGCTCGAAATCCTCCTTTGTATCTATATCAATACAACCCAAAACAAACGGTACAGTAGTTAGGTGCGCCTCATACTTTAGCATCAGTTGTTTAGCGCCCTCATTACCTTTTAGCAATAATAAATCAGGGAAATAATAACTGTCGAACAAAACAGGGGGCCCAACAGCGCTGTCGTACGCGCAAACCGTTATGCTTTTGGCAGTGCTTACGGCTATAAGTTGTGACAAAAGGCCGTCAGTCACAAACGGCTGGTCGCAAAGCATCAAAATTACCGAAGAAATTTTGGCATTTGTTTTTTGTAAATGTGTTATGCCCGCACGGATGGACGAGGACATACCTTCCCGCCACTTATCGTTGTAGGCAATGTCAACCTGCATCCCGGCTATTGTGGGTTCTATAATTTCTTTATTGGCGCCCAAAACAACAATTACGGGTGCGCACCCGGTGGCAAGCGCTTGATCAATACTTCGTTGTAACAGGGTTTTGCCATTATAATTTAAGTTCTGTTTCGGTTGACCCAAACGTCCCGATGCCCCCGCTGCCAAAATTATTATCCCGGTCATTTTAAATAAAATATTTCAATTGCCGATAGTTGTGTTTTGGATAACCTGTTTTATATGCCGGTTGCGTGCCGTAGCCTTATCCCGCAGCGAATTTATTTCCCTTTTATTTAGCACAGCCTGTATTTCTGCAATGATGGATAAGGCAATTTCGTCGGAATTTTCTGAACCTATATCTATTCCGGCCGGTCCGTAAATACTTTTTAATTGGTCGGCAGTCGCATTCATTCCTTCTTCTTTTAGTTCATCCAGCATTCTTTGCAACCTTTTTTTAGGGCCGAGCGAAGCTACGTAAGGTAATTTCAGGGGCAGCAGTTGCCGCAGCATTGCCATATCATAATTGTAATTATGCGTCATCAATACCATAACAGTCCGCTCGTCCATTGTAATATCAGCCAACGCCTGGTCAGGTTTTGCTATAACTATTTTTTTTACCTGCGGAAAACGTTCAGGCACTGCATAGTTTGCCCGGCCATCAACCAAAGTTACCTGCCAGCCTAAAACCGAAGCGAACTGTATCATTGGAATAGCGTCGTTGCCGGCACCAAAAATCACCAGCGATACTGCCGGCTGCAAAAGTTCGATAAAGCAGGTGTAACCGTTGCCGTAAACATAAGTTTTGGTTACCGAGTTGCCATTTTTAAGTACATCTACCGCATCTTCAAGTACCGCGTCTTTAATTTCGTCATCAACGATACTTCCCTGTGTAGATTCATCGGCTCGCATCAACAGGCAGGTGCCTGGCTGCGATGCCTGCCTGTCGGCAAGCGAAAACATGGTGATAAGTACAACAGGTTCCCTTTTGCTCAAAAACTGTTTAAACAAGGCAATAGGGGAGGTTTCTTTACCCGGAAGTATGGGTTCAATCAGAATATGAATGATGCCGTTGCATCCAAGGCCTACGCCAAACTTGGCATCGTCATCGTCCGTGGTGTCATAAGTAACCAGCATGGGTTTGCTTTGCGCCATGGCGAGGCGTGCTTTTCG
>JBDUDE010000611.1:0-5370 GCA_040003105.1 Mucilaginibacter sp.
AGGCGGAAAGTGGAAGATATTAAAGCATATATAGAATCGGGCATTTTGGAACTTTATGTTTTGGGTGATATTACCCACGACGAAAAGTTGCAGGTGGAGGCTATGGCTGCAAAACATCCGGCTATAAAAGCTGAGCTGGATGAGATTGAGCGCTCGATGGAACAATATGCAGAACATAATGCGGTTGAGCCGAATGAACAATTGCGGGGAAGAATATTAAACAGCTTGCTGACCAACCTGGGTGACGACAGTACGTTTGATAAAACTAATGACTTTGAAGATAATGTTATAGCCCTGCCTGTATCAAAACCAACCAATTTTTACAAATATGCATTTGCAGCATGCCTTGCGTTATTAATTGCAAGCGGCGTTGTATTAATGAACTTATATAACAAACTGCAGCAATCAAACACGCAATTGGCTGTATTGCAGGCCGACAGGCAGCATTTTGCCAACAGGGTAAATTTTATTGAAGGTGAGCTTGGTGTATTACGCGATACAACATTTAGGTTTTTGAAACTAAAAGCAACACCCAAAGCCCCCGCTGGTGCTTCAATTATGATTGCATGGAGCAAAGAAAAGCACAAGGTGATGGTTGACATGGCTAATGTTAAAATGCCCTTAAACGATAAGGAACATCAGTACCAGCTATGGGCGCTTGTTGGTGGCAAACCTGTTGACCTGGGCGTATTTGATGCGAATCCCGACTCGACGGATATGAAGGAGATGAAAACCATTGCTGCGGTAAAAACCGACGCCTTCGCAGTAACTCTTGAACCACGCGGCGGCAGCGTAAACCCTACCATGGACCAGATGATGGTGTTGGGGAAGTTCTGATTTAGTTGTAAATGTTGTAGTGGTTGTAAAGGTTGAAAAGACCTGACTGCCGGGCATTTTATAACAACTACAACATTTAAAACCCTTACAACCTTTTTTATTTTTTTTAAAACAACTTTAAAACCAGTTTGTTACTAAGCTAATTTTATCTTGTTAAGATGACATGAATTAATTTTAGTTGTTTTTGTAACTAAACAAATAGGTAAAACGTCTTATAGGTATAAAATTGGAATCTGGCTTTGCTATTGTAATTTAATACAGTCAAAGAACAGGTTCACAATTGCCCCATTGAGTATTTTGTTCTTTATAAGATCAGTTAATAGTTAGGAAACGGTTGTACGATACTTACAACCGTTTTTTTATGCCATTAATTTTGCCATGGTTGCAGGCAGCCGTGCAGCCACCTGGGCCGGCATCACTACATTTAACCTGTTTGGCCGTGCAAGCTCATCGCCAGCCCTGCCATGTATATAAGCGCCGATAATACAGGCCTCTTCCGGTGAATACTTTTGGGCCAATAATGAGGTGATGATACCGGTAAGTACATCGCCCATACCGCCGGCTGCCATCGCCGGGTTGCTGGTGGTGTTAAAGTATACCATTCCCTGCGGGGTAATTGTTATAGTGTAATCGTTTTTTAATAATATGTATACTTTGTGCTCCCTGGCTTTTTCTAAACCGGTTTGTAAGCGGGCCCACCAGTTACTGTGTTCGCCAAAAAGCCGGTCGAACTCTTTCATGTGTGGGGTCAGGATGCTACCTTCCGGCAATTCTGCCCAAAGTTCTTTATGTGCAGCCAACAAGTTAAGTGCGTCGGCATCAACTACAATCGGATTATCGTAATTGGCCAATACATCAGCAAATAGCGCCATCGCATCATCCTGCTTACCCAACCCCGGCCCAATACCTATCGAACTAAATTTATCCCATTCAATAGCGGGTACTTCAGCCCCATTGCGTACCACTGCCATCAATTCAGGCATGTAGCTATTTAAAGCGGTCAGGCCGCTTTTTGGAACGCATGTTGTAGTTAATCCGGCTCCGGCATAAGCGCAGGCAGCAGCGCTTAATAAGGCTGCCCCCATGGTTTCCTCTTTGCCGGCTATAATTAAAGCATGCCCGTAGGTGCCCTTATTACTAAATCTGTGGCGCGGCTTCAATAGTCCCCGTATGTCTTTTTCTTCAATCGCCTGGTAGGACGAGTTTAATGAATGCACAAACTTTTCATCAATACCGATAGTTACCGCTTCCCAGCAATCAATATACGGCGCCGAATCGGGTAACAGGAAATTGATTTTTGGCTGTTGAAAGGTAATTACCAAATCAGCCTTTAAAACTATGGCGTCTGCCGGCATCTCTCCTTCTGAAAAGAAACCGGTCGGTACATCTACGGAAACAATAATTGATTTTAAACTATTGATATAATTAACCAGCCTTTTATAATCACCTTCAAGGGGTTTATTTAAGCCGGTGCCAAGCAAGGCATCTATAATAATCGGGCTATTTGCGTCTGGTAAACTTTCGCCTGGCTTTATTTCTTTTAAGGGGATACCGGTTTGTTGCATTCTTTTAAAGTTCGTATTAAAATCATCGGATGCTTTACCTGAAAACCGGGCGACTACGACATTGATGTTTTTATATTGATGCTCGTTTAGCATGCGGGCTATGGCCAATCCATCACCGCCATTGTTGCCGGTACCGCAGTAAACAGTAATGGCCTTTTTCTTCTCCTGGAAATGATTGCAAAACCAGCCTACAAATGCTTTGGAGGCGCGTTCCATTAAATCAACCGAGCTTATCGGCTCGTTGGCTATAGTATAAGCATCAGCTTCGCGAATTTGGGATGAGATCAACAATGGTAACATATAGGTTAAAGTTACGATTGTTTGGTTTTGTTTGGAGGGAATAGACTTACTTATTTACTATTCCCCGCCCGCCAAATCTTTTATCAATCCGTCAACCGTTCCCTGTTCCTCCTTTTCCAAACATTGCGTAGCACTCAAATAACTCAACGCAGATATCAATTTATTCACATCGTTTTCAGTACCTAAATTGCTATTGTAAGCGGGTAGTACTAAGCCAAGTGGTTTTAAATTTCTGTTTGCGCACCATTTATCAATCAGTTCATCCAAAGCAGCATTACGGAATTTGACTGTACCAGTACGCTTTAATCCGCCGGCAATTCCCATGCGTATCATGTCGCTATATTTTCCGGGAGACAAAGACGAACTACAATCAGCGGCCAGTGCATAGTTCTCGTTTGCGGATTTTATATCGTTCAGATTTTCGTACGATTTGCCAATATTTAGGTAAAGCGAGGGGTAGTGCCCACCTATTTCGTCGTCTTTAATTTTGTTAGCTCGGTTTAATGCTTCCAAATTCCATTTCAAAACATCGTAGGGGTCCTTTTGATTGCGTGCCAGGTAATGCGCCGCAGTAAACGCTTCGAAATCATCGGTGGCTATGTCCCACGCTTGTTGAAAAAGGGCATGGGCCCCTTCTATTTTGCCTTCCGTTTCGGCTTGCATGCCATCTGCACATAGCTTCACTACTTTATTGTTTGGGTCAAACTGCATTTGTTTAGTTTTTAATTTGATGTGTCAAAACTAAGCTGCTGCAATTTGCAAAACATTGACCTATATCAAATAATACTATTTGGATTTTAAACGGCTCAAAGTTTCCTGCGTAATATCCAAATAAGAGGCTAATACTTTATTCGACAAGCGTTTGATGTATCCCGGGTGTTCTTTCATCAAAATAGCGTAACGCTCGCCGGCAGACAGCGTAACGAGTTCTTCAATTTTTTTATTTTGATAGATATAGGCAAATTCCAGCAGTTTGAGATAAAAGTTTTGCCATTCCGGAACGTTGGCTGCGAGTTTATAGAAGTCGGCGTGGGTTATGTACAGCAATTCACTGTCTTCAAGCGCATCAACAAATTCAAACGATGGCTGTCGTGATATAAATGCGGATAGTGATGTGGCGACCATTCCTTCAAAAGCTATGAATCGTGTTTTTTCGTGTCCTTGCTCCGTGATATAATAGGTGCGGATACAGCCTTTGTTTACAAAGTATAGCTTGTTGCAGGTATCGCCATGCGAAACAAGCGCCGTGTTTTTCTTTACGGCTAAAGGTTTAAAAAACTTAACGATTTCGTCAACCCTTCCCATAGAAACGGGGATATTCAAGTTGACGTATCTTTTTAATTGCGAATACATATCCTTAAGAGAAAATCCCCTCTTACTTTATCCCCATCTCCTTTTTCAAAAACTGCCCTGTAAAGCTATCTTTCACCTTACACAAACCTTCCGGAGTGCCGCTGAACAGTATTTTACCGCCGCCTGTTCCACCTTCGGGCCCAAGGTCAATCACATGGTCAACTACTTTTATTACATCAAGGTTGTGCTCGATAACCAATACGGTATTGCCTTTATCAACCAACTGCTGTAATACGCCCAACAGCACATTTATATCCTCAAAGTGCAGCCCTGTTGTAGGTTCATCCAAAATATAGAAAGTGTTGCCGGTATCCTTTTTGGAAAGCTCGCTGGCTAATTTAACACGCTGTGCCTCGCCGCCTGATAAGGTGGTGGATGCCTGCCCAAGGGTGATGTAACCGAGCCCCACATCAAACAAAGTTTTAACCTTGCGGTAAATGGCGGGTATATGCTCAAAAAATGGTGTAGCGTCTTCAATACTCATGTCCAGCACATCACTGATGGACTTGCCACGATAGCGTACTTCCAGTGTTTCACGATTGTACCTTCTGCCGCCACACTCTTCGCATGGCACCTGCACGTCGGGCAAAAAATTCATTTCAATAACCTTTTGACCGGCACCCTGGCAGGTTTCGCAACGGCCACCCTTCACGTTGAACGAAAAACGGCCGGGCTTATATCCACGTATCCGCGCCTCGGGCAACTGCACATACAGGTTGCGTATATCCGAAAACACACCTGTATAAGTAGCAGGGTTTGAGCGCGGCGTACGACCAATTGGCGTTTGGTCAATCTCTATTACCTTATCAATATGCTCCAGCCCTTCTATGCTCTCGTAAGGCAGTGGGTGTTTTTTAGCGCGGAAAAAGTGGTGATTTAAAACGGGGTATAATGTCTCTGTTATCAAGCTTGATTTACCGCTGCCTGATACGCCTGTGATACCAATCAATTTACCCAAAGGAAAATCAACCGACACCTTTTTTAAATTGTGACCTGTAGCTTTTTTAAGGCTAAGGGTTTTACCATTTCCTTCTCTTCGTTTCTTCGGGATGGCAATTTCGCGCTCACCGTTAATATATGAGGTGGTGAGTGTGTGCGCTTTCATCAACTCCTCTGGCGTGCCTTGTGCCACTATCTCGCCGCCATGAACTCCGGCTGCCGGCCCCATGTCAATCACGTGATCGGCGTGCAGTATCATGTCCTTATCGTGTTCAACAACAAGTACGGTATTACCCAGGTCGCGCAGATTTTTAAGGGCGTTAATTAAGCGCTCGTTATCGCGCTGGTGCAGGCCGATGCTCGGCTCATCCAGGAT
>JBDUDE010000942.1:0-5370 GCA_040003105.1 Mucilaginibacter sp.
TTCCGGCTTGTTTATATTGGGCGACGTGGTCTCCCTTGGCTACAAAACTAAAAAATGGGCCCGGATTGACGGTTACCTTAAACAATGCACCGACGACTGTATCCCCGTATACGCCACCCTGGGCAACCACGAGGTTATGTTTAACGCCAGCCGCGGCACCAAAAACTTTCAATCCCGCTTCCCCATGTATAACCCAGCCGGTTATACCGAAGTTATCGACTCTGTTGCCGTGGTGCTGCTCAACTCCAACTTTGCTAAAATGACCACCGCCCAAATACTGGCGCAGGACAACTGGTACGCCGCTGCCATCAAAAAACTGGATGCCGACGCTGCCATTAAATTTGTAATAGTGGGTTGTCATCATTCGCCCTATACCAATAGCAAAGTTGTAAAACCATCCATGGAAGTACGCCAAAACTTTATTCCGGCGTTTATCAACTCAAAAAAATGCGTGCTGTTTTTAAGCGGCCATTCGCATAACTTCGAACGGTTTAATATGCAGGGCAAAACTTTTATGGTGATAGGCGGCGGGGGAGGCTTGCACCAGCCCTTATATGCCAACGCTGTTACTTCCGACCTATCTGCCAGTTATAAACCTATGTTCCATTACCTGGAAGTGCGGCGTCAGCATGATTCGTTGCAATTGGTTTCGCGACGGTTAAAGAGTGATTTTTCCGGCTTCGTTGACGGCGCGGTATTTATAGTGAGGTAGGTAATGTAAAGGCTGAACTGCATTTTTCAATTTCGGATCGTTTTTGTAATTTAGATTAGTATAACATGCTTTAAAACAAAGACATATGCGACTTATAACCATTATCTCGCTGCTCCTCCTCAACATCGGCAGCACCAAACAAACCGGCAAATTAAACGGTACCTGGGTGCCCGTTAAACAAACCATGGGTAAAATGACTTTGCCGCCGGCATCCTTCGGCACACAAAAGCTGGTTATTGCCGACAGCACCTACACCTTTACTGCTGAAAATGTTGACAAGGGCGTTTGCCGCTATACCGGCGACAGCAACAAAATGGATATTTACGGCAAAGAAGGCGTAAACACCGGCAAACATTTTACCGCTATTTACAAATACGAAAACGACCGGCTCACCATTTGCTATAACCTTAAAGGCGACAGCTATCCGGAAGCGTTTGATACCAGCGCCGGGCCAGCGCTGTTTATGTCGGTGTTTAAGAAGCAGTAGGGGGAAGTCCGAAAGTCCGAAAAGTCGGGAATCCCGAAAGCTATCGGGACCGGAAGACGCTGCGGTGGTGGTAGCTGTCTTCCTGCAAAATTTATTGCAGGTTAATGCTATTTTTTTAACTTGCCATTGTATTGCGAACAAATAGCCCGGCACTCCCGTTATGAAAACACTTATCATCATATTTGCAACCTTCTTAATAAGCCTCACCGCATTTGCACAAAATGCAGTGACCCCAACGTCGCCGCAGGCCACGGTTGTGCGTTTTTTTGATGCGATTGCTGCTTTAAACGATCCCGCGATGAGGGCCGAACTCACCACCGATTTTACCCTGGTTGAACATGCACAGGTGCTAAACGCCGATTCCCTGACGAAAGGCCTGGCGCCCCTGAAAGGCAAGAACTTTAAACGGGTAAATAAAATCGACTTTGTTAAAACCGATGAAATTGGCGATGCCGCCTGGGTTGTTTATTACAACACTGCCGAAGTTACCATTGGCGAAATGCGCCGCACTGTAAAATGGCTGGAAAGTGCCGCCCTGGTAAAACAAGGCGGGAAGTGGAAAATTAAATTGCTGCACTCCACGGATTTGAAATAGGGTAAGGGTTTGTACCGCGGGGACAGTTACCGTAAGCAGCTACCTGTTTGTACCATCATCCAAAAATAATCCACGTTGGTTGGGTAAGGTATTTCGGCAACACCTGTTTTTAAAAACTCCGCGTATTTTTTACTGTTGCCGGGGCTGTACAGCACCGCATAAATATAGTTTATCAAATCTGTGCCAGTAAAACTTTGTCTGAACTCGGGGCGCAGGCCAGGCTCGTTGGCGTAACAAACTTCGCCGGTTGCCTCGTTGTCGTTAACGAAGGCCAGGCCCAGGGTTACCTCGATCTTGTTGGTTACTTTTTTATCAAGCTTATTGACCGCATATAATAACAACGAATCGGGACCTGTCAGTGCTGAAATGCCATCTCCCTCGTTAAAATCGATTGAAAAAAGGTCTTCTTGTGGTACACTCTCCATAATAATTATTAAATGTACACAATTCCAATTTTCAAAGCCGCCTGGTTGAGTGCCGCGCTCCAGTCTGATCACATTTGTATATTACCGCAAAATAATTAAATTTGGTTTGTGTACTCCAAAACCAATATCAGAAAAGCCGTCCTGATCGGCCTCTTTCAAATCGCGTGCCTTATCGCACTCTTTTTTTATTGCCACGATTATATCAAGCAAATTATTGTTGAGAACCGGCAAAAGAACGAAGCTGAATTAGACCCGGTAAAAAACGATATCGGCCTGACAAAAATAGATTGGGCCCAGGTAAAAAAATCGACGCCGGAGAAGGTAACCGCCGGTATATACCTCGACCGCATTGAAGATTTTGACATCGTACACTCGCGTTGGGGCTACGAATTTTATGCATGGTTTAAGTGGAACCCTAAAAAAATAAATTTCATCAATTTAAAAGACACTGTTGAAGGGGCAATTACCGAGCAAAACGCGCCCGTAAAAATTGTTGATGGCAATATCACCCACATAGAAACGCATGCATTTTACGTAAACAGCAAAGCCGATTCGGCCTATATGCTGTTCCATATTGCGGGCGCGACCACCAAATTGTTTGACGTGGCGCAATACCCGTTGGATAATTACCAGCTGGTGATACAGTTGGAAAGTGTTAATTACCATATTAATAAACTCGCCTTTGTAGCCGATTCGGCCAGTTCAAACGTGAGCAGCCGGGTATCGGTGAGCGGGTTCGAAAAAGATAAAAATTACATACTTTCAAAACCCCATACCATCAAATCCTCCCTGGGTGACCCGCGCAGACTGAAAAACCAGCGCAATACCTATTCGCAGCTAAGGTTTGCGCTGTTTATAAAACGGGGTGGATTGGGTATCTACCTAAAAGCATTTATTACGCTTTACATAGCGGCGCTGCTGGGCTTCCTGTCGTTTTTTGCGGGCGAGAACGACAAAATACGGGTTATAGTAGGCAGCTTGTTTTTTGCGGCGGCCACCTTAAACATTATTATGCAGCGCATACCCCCGGTAAACGGCGTTTCGGTTGCCGAAATTGTGAATGACATTAGCCTGGTAACCATCCTGCTGATTGCGGGCCGCGAAACATTAATAAGGTTTTTGTTCCGAAAAAACCACGAGTTGAATAAATTAAATAAATGGATAACCTTTGTTATCACTCTTACTTTTTATATCGCCATTAATATTTCAATCCCATATATGTGTATTAATGCGGTAAAATGACCGGTTTTATCATATGCCCAGCGGCAGCATCCTTTATACAATTATATATTTGCCACGAAATTACGGTTTACGACCCTGTGCGTCCTTTTCCTCCTCATACCCCGGCCTTTCAATGGTCATATTTATCGCGATCCATGTTTTATCCTTTAATTTTCGCTCAATGGTTTTACCGGGATTAATGGTAAACCCCACTTTTTCGTAGCATTTTATCGCTGCAGTGTTCCAGTCAAAAACATTCAGTTCAACCAGTGGGACGTGCAGGTTTGTAAACGAAAAATCCAAAAGTAACCGCACAATTTGTTGCCCCAGGCCCTTGCCGCGGTGTTGCTGGTCGCCAATTAATATCCGCCCTATTTTTGCCGAATTTTGCGACAGGTATATTTCGGAGTGGCCAATGCCCTGGTTGCTTTCGTTGTCGACTATCCTGAAAGCAAACCTGTTTTTGTCGCTTAATGAAATATCCAGTTGTTCGGCAGTTAGCGGGAATTTTAACAGCGGGCCGGCAAACTGCATCAGCGCTTCTTCACTGTCAACCCAGGCAACCAGGCCGGCATAGTGGTCCCTGCCGAATTTCTCCAATCTTATTTTTGCTGTCGACATTATTTAATAAAGTGTAAGGGCCTATTTTCCGGGACTGTTGTTACGTTTAAACCAGGTAAACTCGTGCGCCGGCAATATGTAGGCCACCACGCCGAATAGTATAATGGATATAATGAGGTCGGACGAGGTGAACTCCTCCAAAAAATAATGGCCCACCTCTAACGACATAAAATAAACTATCCATACTACGATAAACAACCGCCGTTTTATGCAGGTGATTAATGCCAGGGCTATGCCCACTTCGATAAACGGGATCAGGCTCAAATACACATCGATAATAGCCGAAGGCACATTAATGCGCAGCGATGGGTTTTGGAACAGCTTGAGGTAATATTTATGAAAGTTGCCGTGGCTGCAAAATTTGCTGATGCCGGCCACCAACAAGGTGATGATCATGGTGAGCCGTAACAAAAGCTCGGCGTTTTTTAATGTTTTTAGACTGATACCGTTTTCCATTTTACAAATATGCGGTATGCAGGCAGCTAAAAAAATGAACTGGATCAAAAAAAGCGGTTGATGTAGGTCAACTTAAATTTTGCGCTTTTTGCTTCTTATGCGCGATAAAAATTCGGTGGTCATGCCCAGGAATGAGGCCAGGACGTATTGCGGCACGCGTTGAACAATCAGCGGGTATTTTTCGGCAAAGGCATTGTACCGCTCTTCGGCAGACAGGGTTAGGCTGGCGATAAGCCTTTGCTGCTGGTATGCATGCGCCATTTCGGCGCGTATCCTGAAAAATGCTTCGTAACTGTGGTTGGCTTTTTTTAGTTCCTGCTCCTTTTCAAACGGGAGTTGCAAAACGGTGCTGTCTTCCATGGCGACTACAAACATTGATGCCGGCTGCTGGTAAATGTAACTGTCGTAATCGGTTATCCACCAGTTTTCGATGCCCAGCAATATGGTGTGCTCGTCGCTTTTTTCGCCGATAACGTAGGCGCGCATTGCGCCTTTTACAATAAAGTTCCTGGTTTTGGCGGTAAAATTTGGCTGAACTATAAACTGTTTCTTTTTAATCTTCGCCACTTTAAAACAACTGCTCAAATAACAGGCTTCCTCGTCTGTCATTATCCCGAACTCCTGTATGTATTTCGTTAGTTTATCGTTTTCGGGCATAGTGAATTGAGCAGGGTTGACGTACGGCTAGCTTCGAAGTTTTATTTCTTCTTACAACTTAGTGTTCACCCCGCTCAATTGCCGCGGAGGCTGTTACTTTTGTCTTGATACAAAAGTAACCAAAAAATCAAGTCAGCAGAAATGCTTCTTTGCCGCACAGGCCTTTCACGCACAAAGCCGGGAAAGCTGCGGGCTG
>JBDUDE010000382.1:0-5367 GCA_040003105.1 Mucilaginibacter sp.
AATCTCACGTCTCACATCTCACATCTCACATCTATAAATACGATGTAGTCGGCCCCATATGTGAAAGTACTGACTGTTTCCAGAAGGATGTGGAGTTGCCTGAGTCGTTCAGGGGGGATTTAATTGCGGTACGTACTGCCGGCGCCTACGGCGAAGTAATGGCATCAAGCTATAACTTGAGGGATAGGGTTAGCAGCGTTTATTCGGAAGAATAATTTTTAACAGGAAAATATGAAAAAGGCAATTGTAGTCGGCGCATCATCAGGTATTGGCTATCAATTGGCTGTTTTATTGGCCCAAAACGGCTACAAGGTAGGTATAACCGGCCGGCGCGACCAACTGCTGCTGAATCTGCAGGCTACCAATCCTGAACAATTTATAGTTTCTGTTTTTGACGTTACCGATATAGCCGCTGTACCGCAACAATTAAAACAATTGACGGATGAACTTGGCGGTCTCGATTTGCTGGTGCTAAGTTCTGGCTCTGGTAAAATTAACCCGGAACTTGATACGGCCATTGAGCAGAATATAAATGCGCTAAACGTTGCAGGCTTTACAGCCGTTGCCGACTGGACTTTTAACTTTTTTCAGAAACAGGCTTTTGGGCATTTTACAGCCATTACGTCGATAGCCGGCATCCGCGGAAGCAGGCAGGCTCCCGCTTACTTTGCATCAAAAGCTTATCAAATAAATTACCTGGAAGGCTTGAGACAGAAGGCAAAAAATACAAAGCTGCCTATTTATATAACCGACATCCGCCCGGGTTTTGTTGACACCGCCATGGCCGCCGGCGAAAACCTGTTTTGGGTGGCCACGGTCGAAAAGGCAGCTAGCCAGATTCATAAAGCAATTGAACATAAAAGAGACGTGGTTTATATCACCAAGCGCTGGCGTATTATCGGGTTTCTCTTTTGGATACTCCCCAGGTTTATCCATAAAAACTTATAAGGGCTGTTTTAAACATACCCTCAAAAAGAGGTAACGGGTATACACCCCTAATTTTTTATAATGTCTTGATTTTTAGTGGATTATGTTCAAAAAATCTAAAATTGTGTATACCCCCTGTATACCCCCTTTTTATTCTCAAAATTTATAACCAAACCTCACAAAAATATTGCTGCCGGCTTCAAATGTGCCAAAGTAGTTTTTGAAAGTGATGAAATAGCTTACTTTCGGGAAGATTTTGCGGAACATCCGGGCTGTGGCATCCTGGTCGCTGTAGTAAGTGTCATCTAAATTGCTATGCCCAACGGTTGTACCTAAAAATCCACGAATGCCATGCTGAAAAGTAGCGTCATCGCGGTTATGAAAAATCACCTCCGTTGTTAAACCGATTGAAAAAAGGTCGGTACGCGGGTCGACATAATAGCCGCTTTGGGTATTTACAATTTTTCGGAAGCTGGCATAATCGCCAAACTCATGGCTGTAGGCCATTTCAACCCCAATAAATCTGAAATCAACCCGGCCCGATGTTACAAAAGCATTTGCCGAAAACCTGCCTCCAACTGCACCGAAAAATTTATCATCAAAACCGGTTGGTTGGTTGTTACTACCCTGGTCGTTTTGGTAATCGCCAAAAACTGCGAATGCGCCATAGGCTAGGTTAAAATTATCAAAAACATGGCCCCGGCTTAAATTAAGCTGGCCGCTAACCAAAACATCGTTAAGGTTGGTGTTTGTATAGGCGTTAACTCCGACGGAAACATAAGTAAGTGATTTTGCCGTGTCAAACGATGTTGGCTTTGGCTGGTAGGCAATATCCTGGTGGTAAAGCGCAGGCGTGTAAACATGCGAACACGACGCAAATATTAGGGCAATGCCCAGTAGCAGGAAAGTATATTTTAATTTCATAAAGAATATTTAGCGGTTTAATATATCATACAAATACGTATTTCTTGAAAATGTTGATACATGTTAGCATTTTTTAATGTAGACGCAATATTTTGCGGCTCCCACTGACAGGTAACATACAACTCCGACCATGTTCAGAGACGCAAAACATTGCGTCTCTACGCGGAAACCAGGTCCTTTACCACCCGATCCTCAAAATCCTTTGCAAAACATATAACGTTGTTTAGGTAATTAAATTCTTCCTGTTCATGTGTAGTTGTAATTACAACGGCTTGCATACCGGCGTTTGCAGCCGCTTCAGTGCCTTTGGGTACATCTTCAAACACGATGCAATCACTTGGCGCCACATTTAGTAAATCGGCAGCTTTTAAATAAGTTTCGGGGTGGGGTTTGCTTAAAATCACATCATCAGCACTTACAATGGCTTTAAAATAATGCCTGATGTTGAGGTTATCCAGCACAAAATCGATATTAAAAGGAATAGCAGCCGAGCCAATTGCCATGGGAATGCCTAATTGATAGGCATTTTCTAAAAACTCATTTAGGCCGGGCAATAACCTAAGGTGTGGAAAAAACTCAACCTGGTACTTCTTTTCTTTTTCGAACGACAGCCGGTCCATTTCGTCCGTTGTAAACCTGTCGGGGCCGAACATTCGTACCAGCACCTCTGGGTTTTTGCCATACATCTGCGGTTTTACCTCATCCCAGGTAAAATTTCCGCCAAGTTCGTCGTTTAAAAGGGTTTGCCAGGCACGGGTATGATAGGTCATATCATCAATCATGGTGCCGTTAAGGTCAAAAATAAAGGCCTTCATCTGTATAAATTAGCTGATTTACCGCTTGTGCGGCAAAATATCGTTTTGGCGCAAAAATAGCATTAAATAAAGTTAAGGCACGAGAAAACCCCCGGCCATTTTTCAACGTATTTAGATGTATAAGCCTGTAGCATACAAAGTATTATTTGCGTATAGATAATAAGATATTTAAAAAGTGGCTAAATGATTAAGGATTGCGCGCTGGGGCGATTTGTGCGATTAATTAATATTTAGCAAAGCCCGTTTGGCGAGAGCCGAAGGGCTTTTTTGCTTTTTGGGATTTCACCGATTGGGGAATGATTACACCGATTTGAACCGCTGAATCGTTTGATTACGTTGACTATCACCTTCGTTTTCAATTTAGTAAACCACTCATTTAATCAACCCAATCAACCACTCACCAAACTAAAAAGCTTGCGTTTCGGATAATTATGCCTACCTTGCGGCCTTTAATAAATAAAATAATGCAAAAAGAAGGAACAGTAAAATTTTTCAATGAAACAAAAGGGTTCGGATTTATTACACCAAGCGCTGGTGGCCAGGACGTATTTGTTCATTCAACAGGTCTAATCGATGAAATCCGTGAGAACGATAAAGTGGAGTTTGAAGTAGAAAACGGAAGAAAAGGCCTTAATGCGGTAAATGTAAAGGTTATTTAATTATAATATAATCATTAAACGTACAAGGCATTCATGAAAATGGGTGCCTTTTTTTATTGCTTGCAGGACTTTATGGCAAAGTTTAACCACAGAGTGCACCGAGGGGCGCAGAGACCGCAATAAAGAAGATTTTGTTTATTTAATGTGAGTTCGATATAAGGGCTGGTACATAACAATCGATTATCAACTACTTACATCTATTGGTTGTCTCGTCCTGAAATAGGTTTACACATACAAGTAAACAAATGGACAAAAAAACAGCAGCTCAAATCATTGAGGATTATACGGTTCATGGCTTAAGTTATCGTAGTTTAGGGAAGAAATATAAGATTCCTCACGTTACAATTTACCGAATGCTTATGGGAAAACCGAAAAAAGAGGTCAAGTTACCGGCATTAGAAATATTAGAGGCAGAGTCGCTGCCTGACGATATACAGCTATTAAAGGAAGAGTTGCGCAAAGCGCGTTTAAAGATCGAACTGCAGGATCTGATGATCGATATATCCAGTAAGGAGCTTGGCATTGACCTGCGAAAAAAACATGGCACCAGGCAGTCCAAATGAAAATGCAAAGCTGCTCACGTGGTCTTCGTGAGCTTTGCAGACTGCTTGGTTATTCGCCGCAGGCGTATTATCAGTATCAAAAATCATCCGGTAAAAAAGCGTTAGAAGGGGATCTGTTAATCGGGCAGATCGTGTATCACCGCGTCTTTCAACCCCGGCTTGGCGGGTTAAAGCTGCATGAGTTGATGTGTCCGTTCATGGCAGACCATGACATGTATATCGGCCGGGACCAGCTTTTCGACCTGTTGCGGGAAAACGGTCTCCAGATAAAAAAACGAAAGCGAAATGGTTCGCGGACAACAGACTCCAATCACTGGATGCAAAGATACCCCGACCTGATTGACGGCATTGAGTTGAGTCGTGCAGATGAGCTATGGGTGAGCGACATTACCTATATACACCTGAAAAACAACAAGTTCGCATATTTAAGCTTGGTTACAGATGCCTATAGCCGGAAGATCGTGGGCTTTTGCATGAACAGCGATCTGTCGGCAGAAGGTCCTGTAACGGCGCTGGAAATGGCCCTTAAACAAAGGGCCGGCAATGCGCCGCTTATCCATCATTCCGATCGTGGGTCGCAATATTGTTCGGACGTCTATGTGAGTTTATTAAAATCAGCGAACATAGATATTAGCATGACCCAGAGCGGTGACCCCAGGGATAATGCGATTGCAGAAAGAGTAAATGGAATCCTTAAACAGGAATTACTGGAGGAGGTTTATCCGAATATTAAACAAGCCCAGGGTGCGGTAGTGATCGCTATTGATATCTACAACCGGCTCAGGCCGCACAGTAGTGTGGACATGATGACACCTAACAAGGCGCATACGCAAACGGGCCCGCTAAAACGCCGGTGGAGAAGCTTATTCAACAGGCGCTGCAAGAGCCCGGCGGTATAGTTTTCAACAAAAAAGAAAGGAGACGATAAAAAGAAAAAAAGAAGCAAAAAAAGAAAAACGTGTTGAAATATGGAAAACTGAAGGAGTTTCCCACATTCCAACACGACAAGCAAACAATAACAGTTATTGTTTATCTTTAGAAAAGTATAAACCTATTACAGGACTAAAATAAAGTGTAAACACACATCAGGATTATTCACAAAAAGTGTAAACTTTTTTCAGGACGATACAGATAATGAGCGTGTTTCATAGCGTTTCATGTGTTTCACGCGGAAAAATGAAACGCCTGAAATTGACAGGCTCTGTGTCCTCTGTGCTTCCTCTGCGCACTCTGCGGTTAACCTTTTCTAATGAATTGACAGGCTTTTAACGATGAAACAGGGAATACAATTGCTGTATCGACTGATTATCAGCCAGTTACAAACTAATAAATCGTCAATCCGTTGATAATGAGTGTGTTTCATAGCGTTCGGGGTGTTCCGTGCGGAAAATGGAACGCTTGCAATGTCCGGGAGCATATAACTTCAACCCAAAACCGTACGCCCTGATGCCCGCTTTCGTTACAGCGCACATATTTAAT
>JBDUDE010000809.1:0-1617 GCA_040003105.1 Mucilaginibacter sp.
GGCGTTTGCCTTTTTATTTTTGTCTTTCTTAAATGTAAACGCCGGGGCCTGGTTTGTTCCCGTTATTAAGTTCACCAAGCCGCTTATCGTTGGGAATTGGTACAATTTGGTAATAGGCACTTCGTAGTTAAACTTATGCGTCAGTTCAGCAACGGTTTTAAGGGCAAGCAGGGAGTTTCCACCCAACTCGAAAAAATTATCATCGGTGCCGATTTTATCAAGTAACAACAGTTCCATCCAAATACCTGTAATATTTTTTTCGATAGGAGTGGAAGGGGCCTTATATAAAACACTTAGTTCCGGCCTTTTTAAATCTGGTTTTGGTAATGCTTTGCGGTCGACCTTGCCGCTGGTGGTTTTCGGAAATTCTTTCACCCAAACATAAGCCGATGGGTGCATAAAATCGGGCAGTTGCTTTTCAATGCTTTTGCGCACGCAGTCGGTATCCGGCTTATCGTTGCCTGATATCATGTAGGCAACCAGGCGTTTTGAGCCCGGCACATCTTCACGGGCGACAACCACGGCCTGCTGTATATCGTTTAATTGGTTTATTAAAACTTCTATTTCGCCAATCTCCACACGGTTGCCACGGATTTTCACTTGTGTATCGCGGCGGCCAAGGTAATCGATATTGCCATCAGGTAGGTAACGGGCTAAGTCGCCGGTGCGGTAAATGCGGGTTGTTTTGCCGGGCGCTTCTTCCCATTGCATAAACTTTTCGGCTGTCATTTCCGGGCGATTGAGGTAGCCATCGGCCAGGGCAAGGCCTGCAACACAAAGCTCGCCGGTTTCGCCGTAGGGTACTTGTTTTAACTCCTCATCGAGTATCAATATCTCTGTTTCGTCAATCGGGATACCTATGTTTGGAAGCGGCGGCCATTGGGTTGGGTCGCCATCCAGCTTCAATTGGGTTACTACGTGAGTTTCGGTAGGTCCGTATTGGTTATAAAGTATACAATCCGGCAAAGCCGAGAAAAAACGGACAATCTGCGGGGTTATTTTTAACTGTTCTCCTGCGGTCATTACCTCTTTTAAGCAAGCCGGGAAATATTTTTCCGCATCGGCGGCTTCAGTTAAATACTGCAGCACTACAAAGGGCAGAAAAATGCGGTTTACCTTGTGTTGTTCAATATAGCGCAGCAAGCGGTAAGGGTCAACCCGCATTTCTTCATCAACCAAAACCAATGTACCGCCAGTGTTTAATGTGGCAAATATCTCCTGGAACGATACATCGAACGTTAAAGGTGCAAACTGCAAGGTATTTATGCCCGCAGCCGATACAGATTCTTTTTGCTGCCACGAAAGCAAATTAGCCAGCGCAGCATGACCCATAGAAACACCCTTTGGTGTACCAGTTGAGCCGGAAGTGTACAAAACATAGCAGGCCGATTTACTTTCGGGAATAGCTGCGTTGTTTGCTTCGTAAGTTGCATCCGATGTTAATATATTAATGCCCAGTGGCTTGAAAAATTGTTTGTGTGATGACGTTGCCAGGCATAAATCAATACCGGAGTCGGTCACAATTTGCTGTAAGCGGTCCTTCGGGTAGTCCGGGTCGAGGGGTAAATAGGCTTTGCCGGCTTTTAAAATCGCCAAAACACTTACAATTGTCTCCAC
>JBDUDE010000761.1:0-5360 GCA_040003105.1 Mucilaginibacter sp.
TGGCTTATTAATGAAGATCACAAAGAAGCTGGTGGTGTGTACTTGTTTGAATCGGCTACCGAATTGGAGCAGTATCTGAAAAGCGACCTGTATGCGTCGGTAGTAAACAACCCGGTTTTTAGCAATATGCAGACTGATACTTTCAGTGTTGTGGAAGCAGTTAGCGTAATAACAGGTGCGCCTCTGATGAAAATCGATGTTTAACGCAAATTCCAGTGCTTCGCCTGCCCCGGCTCTTCGGGCTTCACAAAAATACCTCCCGTCTTAAAAAATGAATACTAATAAATATCTTCCAAATCTTACTCCGCTTCGCGGTATTGCTGCTTTGCTTACTGTTCTTTTCCATGTTGATATTGTCCTTTCTGTTTTTGGCGGACAATTGGTTGATGGTAAGGTTTCATCTATCCTAAATCGCATGTACTTGATGGTCGATTTCTTTTTTGTATTGAGTGGTTTTATATTGTGCCACGTATATTCCAAAAATTTTGAGGGCCCGGTTAAAGCGCCGGGCTTTAAAAAATTTACCATTGCCCGTTTCGCCAGGGTATATCCTCTGCACCTGTTTTCGCTGTTATTAACTACGTTTTTTTTGTTTCTGCTACACCAATGGGGCGCAAAAGTTTCTCCAATATTAGATGCTCAGAATTCAGTTTATTCCTTTATCACCAATTTGTTTTTGCTTCATGCCATGAACCTTCATCAATGGTTTACTTTTACCCATGCTTCATGGAGCATTAGTGCTGAATGGTGGATGTACATGCTTTTCCCATTTTTAGTGGGCCCGTTTATGAAATTATCAAAACCCGGCAGGTTTGTTGTTTTTGCTTTGTGTATTGTGGGGTATTTGGTGATTGGTTACGTACTGGTTCCGATAGTTACAGTTCCTGATGCAAACTTCCGCAGGGTTCTGCCCTTCAGTTTGAATGTAGCTTATCAATTTGGTTTTTTCAGGTGTATGTTTGGGTTTGTAATAGGCATGATGGTATATGTTGGCTACAAACGGGATTGGGCCAGGCAATTGTTCTCGTCGGGTTATACTTTTTTAGTACTGATATCAGGCCTGGCGTTATGCCTGCATTTCGCAGTGCTTGATGTTTTTACCGTCCTCTTTTTTCCGTGTATTTTACTGTCTGCGGCTTATGGCAATCAAAAACTCAATACCATACTGGCGTTGAAACCGCTGCAAAGGTTAGGCGAATGGTCATTCTCAATTTATCTTATTCATCAGCCTTTTTTATACCAGGGCGTAGCACTTCTGGCAAACCCGGATAAAACCGGTATTGCAATTCCAAAGATGAGTATGCTCATCAGTTGGTCAGCCTGTTTAATATTTATTGTGTTTATCTTATTCATTTCATATCTCTCGTATCGTTTTATAGAAGTGCCCGCCAGAAATTTCATCAATGGTAAGTGGGGTAAACAAAAAGTTCATTCAGCTTCAATCTAGGAAGGCTGTGTCGAACCTGTTGGCGCAGGGCACCGCCCTGCGCTATAATCGGATAGAGGTTTGCTTTCCGCATGCTTTTAATACCTTTGCCCCATGACCCCACAGGAACTGATTGCCTATTTCGAAACCGCAACATTACCGGAAACACTTCGCCTCGACCGGGCCTCCACCCAGCTGGAAGTAAAGGAAGCAGTGCAGCGAAACATTGAAACAATGTTATTGAATACCGATAACGGCAGGGCAAAGCACCGCCTCACACAAATCTGGAACGCCCTGGAAACGCCGTATAGCGGCCAGCCAATCCCCAAATTATAAATTACCGGGTGGTTTTGACTTGCGCACCCAACCCATCCAGATGTTTTTGTTCAAGTGATACCCGGACGGCGGCTATAAATAGCGGGTATTTAGTGAAATGCCGGTAGTAACTAAAATGAAATGGATGAATTAAATATTAATTACAATATTTAGCAACAAAATATTGTAAAAAACCGTACAAATTAGAACCTAAAAATCCTGTTACAACGGAATATTTTTTTGTAATACTATTCTATTTACACCGGTATGCGTTTTCTATTAGTTTGTTGTTTGTTATTCTTCAACTTCCAGCTTATAAAAGCACAGCAGGTATTTGTCCAGAAATATCCAAGGGATGTTTACCTGGCAGCCAGCCAAAACTGGGCTATGGCAGAGGATAAACACGGCGGACTATTTATTGCCAACAACGATGGTGTTATTCAATACGATGGTGTGAAATGGAATTTAATACCCATTGCTAATCAAGACTATGTTCCTTCGTTAGCTATCGATTCAAAAGACAACCTTTTTGTTGGTTCTTATAATGAATTAGGCTATATAAAAAAAGACGGGGCGTCAAAATACAAATACCATTCATTAGCTGCCCTGCTTCCGAAACGATACCAAAATATAAAAGATTTCAGGCAAACCGTAGTTTTTAATGACGATGTGTTTTTTAATGATACCCAAAATATTTACTTGTATAAAAACGGGAGATTTAAGGTGTTTGATATTGAAAACAGATCGCTTTGTGTGGTAAAAAAACAATTGTTTTTGATAACAGGTAAAGGCTTGCTGGTTTATAAAAACGGCTTTTTTGAAGATGCTGACTTTAATAAAGAATTAACTGCTATAAAAGTAACCCGGATAGCAAATTATGAAAACAACGCTTATCTTATGCAGGATGAAAACAACCAGGTATGGGTGTTTGATCCGCAGGAAACAAATGATAAAAAGCTGCGTCTTCTTAAAGAAAACCTTAAGGACTATACAAAAAATACGCCTGTAATATCAATTACCTGGCTGGATAACGGAATCGTAGCCGTGCGCAGTACCGAAGCGGTTGTTTTTATAAATAAAGAAGGCAAAGTTGTTAGGTATAATTCAAAAGATATGCTTGGTGTTCAGCTTAGCACGGGCTTTGCTTACCAGGACCTGCATCATAACCTTTGGGTAGGTACTGATTCCTATATTTCACAACTAATCACCAGCTCCCCCTTATCCTATTATGATAAACTGAATGGCATTAATGGAGAGGTGCTATCGTTTGGAAAAAAAGACAAGGATCTGTACGTCGGAACGACGAAGGGGCTTTTTTACAAAGAAGCCAACGCTACGTTCTCATTAATCCCAAAGACAGACGGCGAAAACTGGAATATTTTTAATTTCCGTCAAAAATTATATTTAGCACATGGCACCGGGGTTTTTGAAATAGAGGGAAAGAAAGCGACAAGGTTAATTACCCACAGGTATATTCAAACGTTAGGCGAAATAAAAAGCAGGCCCGATTGCTTTATTATGGGCACTTTTGATACCGGTATCTGGCTTTTGGAGAAAACCGGTGGTACCTGGCATGAAAAAAAGATAAAAGGATTTGAAGAAGAAATCCGTTTTATACAGGCGGACGAAGATGACAATATCTGGATCAGTCATTACAATAAGGGGCTTTTTAAGCTCCGGCTAAACAAGCAAATGGATTCCGTAATAAACAAAACTTTTTACGACGCTAAAGATGGCTTGCCTTCAAACTTTAATAACCGGCTTCACCGGTTAAACAACGGAAAAATAGTTGTCACCACTACCGATGGCATATACAGTTTTAATAAATTAAAAAATAGGTTTGAGCCGGATGCTACGTTTAAACTTGGGCGCGGGATGGGCTTTTGTATTTATACTTTACTGGAAAACACTAATGGCGATATTTACTTTTGGGGCACCCCGATAAAAAACGAAGAAACCGCGGGTGCATTTATTAAACAGCCCGATGGCTCATTTAAATTATTACTCACCCCTTTCAGAAAAATTTCGTCGCCTACACATGACATTCGTATTGACGTTGATGCGCCGTTACTTGCTGCCGGCCCTAACGAAATATGGATTGGAAACAATGAAAAATTAATAAGTTATGACCCTTTTCAAAAAACATATTATAATGAGAAAGTAAAGTTATTTATTAAACAGGTATGGGCAGGAGATTCGCTTATTTTTTCGGGCGATGGAAAACTACCGGTAAATCGACTTCAGTTTTCCCAAAATAAATTAAGGTTCAGTTATGTAAGTTCATTTTACGAAAACCCGGAGAAAATAGAATACCAATATAAGTTGGACGGCTTTGAAAACAAATGGTCGGACTGGACTACAAGCGGAGAGGCCGGGTTTACAAATCTTTCTGACGGTAATTATACTTTTTGGGTTAGGGCGAAAAATCTTTACGGCAACGTAAGCCAGCCTGTTTCTTTTTCATTTCATATCAATGCTCCCTGGTACAAAACGTGGTGGGCATTTGTGTTCTATTCTATTTTAGTGCTGTTAATCTTTCGCCTTTCCATGATATTTTACACCGGCAGAATAAAAAGACAAAAATTAGTGCTCGAAAGAAAAGTGGCTACTAAAACGATTGAGCTACGAAAAAAGAACGAAGAAATTTTAAAGCAAAGTGACGCGTTGCAGGAATTAAATTTAACCAAAGACAGGCTCTTTTCCATTATCTCGCACGATTTACGGGGGCCAATAGGGCAAATTAAACAAACCCTCGGTTTAATTGAGTCGGGCGATTTATCGGCAAAGGAGCTGGAAAGCATTATTCCTAATCTTAATGAAAGCATAGGATCCGCATTCAGCCTGGCCGACAACTTACTCTATTGGGCAAAAAGTCAGATGGAAGGGATACAGGTAAACCCTGTTTGGTTTAATTTGATAGAAATTGCTTATGAAAATTATCAGCTGTTTAAGCCCAATGCGAACAGTAAAAATATTGATCTTGTAAATAATATAGATACAAATGTGCAGGTATACGGGGATAAAGATATGATAAAACTGGTACTGCGTAATTTGATTAACAATGCTGTTAAATTTACAAATAGCGGCGGTACAATTACCATTGGCAACAATATTGAATCAGGGTATGTGGAAGTGTTTGTTAAAGACACAGGGACAGGGCTAACGGCTGAGGAGGCCCGCAGTATATTTGGCAAGGAGAATTTTCATAAAAAAGGAACTTCGGGTGAAAATGGGTCAGGGTTAGGGTTAGTGCTTTGCCAGGATTTCATGGAAAAAAACGGTGGAAAAATAACGTTGGAAAGCCAGCCGGGAAAAGGAAGTCAATTTTCATTCAGGCTGAGTTTAAAAAATATCGCAAGCAAAAGCCAGGCATTCGTTAATTAAGGAAAAACAAATCTAAATCGCCGCTATCGGTGTTTCAACCTGCCATCCCGAAGTGCAACTCGGAACTATTATGCTTGTAGATTGTATCTGCAGTAAAATAAAAAAGTCTGTCCGCTAAACGTCCCCGCCGGGATATCTTATCGCTACGGCAGACATCTTGCCCTAAAACTTGTTTTCAAAAACTGACGCCTGGTAAACGATGCCGAACGCATTTATTGTTAATTTTGCACAGGTA
>JBDUDE010000658.1:0-5356 GCA_040003105.1 Mucilaginibacter sp.
ATGTTTGTAAAAAGCAAATGCTGGCACGATGCCGGCGGGTTTGACGACCGCTTTTTTGCCCACATGGAAGAAATTGACCTGTGCTGGCGTTTAAAAAACATGGGCTACAAGGTTATGTATTGCCCCGAATCGGAAGTGTTTCATTTAGGCGGCGGCACCTTAAATGTGGAGAACCCTTTTAAAACCTATCTTAATTTCAGGAATAATTTATTACTGCTGGCAAATAACCTTCCATTTTGGAGGGCTACTTTTGTAATCATCGTCCGTATCTGGATGGATTTGCTGGCCCTCTTCCGTTTTTTAAGCGAAGGCAAGCGCAAGGACGCCTGGGCTGTTAGCCGGGCACATCAAAATTTTGTTTTAGGTCTTTTTAAATCAAACAAAAAAAAGAAACCGCAAATTGCTGCCCATTGTCAACTATCAACTGCCAACTGCAAAACGGGTATGTACAAAGGGAGCCTGGTATGGGCCTTTTTTGTAAAAAAGAAGCGCCACTTTACTGAGCTTGACCGGGATTTGTTTTATTGATATCCTCTTTGGTCGATTTTTTTTCTATCTCTGTCTTACTGTCGATACTTATCGCAGGCACACCATTGGGGAAGTACAGGTTGACATCTTTTTTATCAGACGGTATTTCAACAGCTTTTTCGTCAAATGCACCATAAATTTTGGCCATTAAATCGCTTTTTAGCAAAAGGGCTTTGGTATTATCAGCAATAACCCAAAAGAGCATTTTAAAGTCTACAGATTCGTCGCTGAATTTATCGAGAAAAATCAAGGGCTCGGGGGTTTGTATGACCTCGGCATGAGTGCTTATAATTTCCCGTAAAATGCTTTCAACTTTGTTGATATCTGAACCATGAGCAACATTTATTACCAGTTCAATACGGCGGTAATTATTACTTAAGGTCCAGTTAATAACGTGCTGCGAAATCAAATCACCGTTAGGTATAATCACCTCCGCACCATCGCTGGTCATTATTTTGCTCGACCGGATGCCTATTTCCTTCATCCTGCCCGTTTTGTTGTCAACCTCTATCAGATCACCGATTTGTATTGGTTTTTCAAACGCTAGAATGATACCCGATACTAAGTTGTTTACAATATTTTGCAAACCAAAACCAATACCTACGCCGAATGCACTGATGATGATTGTCAATTTTTCGAGCGGAAACCCTGAGGCTGCCACCGCCAACAGGAAGCCAAGTGAAAAAACACCAATCCGGATAAGCAGGGCAGAGGTCTGGTTTTTCTTTTTGGCCATGGAGAGGTCGCTTACACGCTGCGAGGAAACATCATAAAAATAACTTATAACTTTTGAAACGATGGATGACAGCCAAACCACCAAAATAAAGATAACGAAGCCCGAAAAAGTAAAAGAAGCGCCACCAACAGTGCGCTGCTGGCTCAACAAGTCGCTAATCACGTCGGATATCCAGTCATCAATATTTAAGTTTTGAAGCAGGAAGAACAGCCAAAGTAAGGTTGCCAATGTTGCTAAGACTTTTTTGAATTTTTTCTGGACCAAGTTATAGTCCATGTAAGCTATAAAACTTTTACTATCCTTTTTTACCTGGAACTGCAAAAACAGCCCCTGGATAATTATCTGGACGACAAAAAACAGGATTACAGCAAACCACAGGTTAAAAACAGCGGTGATACCGATAATTTTCGCCAAACTGAATCTTCCGGATAAATTGAGCGCCAGTGATAAAACGTGCAGGCCGATAAATACCATGAGTGCGTTGCATGTGTGCGGGATGTGGTCGCTTGCGGCTTTTTTCGCACTCTTAAAAATTATCCAGCCCGAAATAATCGAAACAATACTTAACAATAAAACCACATACCTGTCGATATTGGTGATTTGTACAAACAGGTTACTTGCCCCATAGAACAAAGCCAACAGAAACAGTCCGCAAAGAAAACTAAATGTTTCGGGCAGGAAGTGTCTTTTAATGAGGATGAGCGAGCAGACCATTGAGGCGAGGAACAGCGTCTCCAAAAAAACAACCGGCGGATGGTCGTAAAAATAAGGCACTATGGCTACCGTAACCAGCAAGGCAGAAACTAAGGGGTTGCGCCGGATATAATTTGTCTGCCCCAGTATTTCGTCCGGGTTTTCCATGCGGCGCAACGTGCGCCGGCGCACGTAAAATATCCAGCCCAGCATTATCAGTAGTGAGAAAAAGGATAGGTAATGGATGGTTGTATCCGATTTGATGAAATAGTTGTAGAGTATAGCATTTAACCGAACGGTGCCTTTGAACGCAGTTTTAAAATCAGCAATTTGTAATGATGGCTTAAGTATGTTATCCGCCTCGCCTGCAAACGCCCGGCCGGCAAAACGTTTTATTTTAAGGTCTATCTGGTCGGTGGCATCCAGCACTCGTGTAAATGCTACTGTTATTTTGTCCTGCAGCAGGTTCACTTTTAACAGATTCGCCCTGTTTGTGGTGTCGGTTGTATAGTAAAGGTGGCGGGCAATACCGCGCTGCTCAAAAAAGGTATTCCTGATTACACTATCAAATGGTACCACGTTGAGCGACGTGTCCTTAGTGAATTTAATAAGCTCGTTTTGGTTTGATATCAGTTTTGAACTCACCCCTTCCATGTCGCTTTGCCACCCGGAAAGCGTGCCCTCCATGTGGTCTAAATTATCCCGTAATACAAAAAGGTAACGCAGGGTGCTTGATTTGTGGGTCTTTAGCAGGCTGTCTATCTTGCCAATCCGCCTTAATACCGGTGGCAGGCCGGCGCTTACGTCGGCGGTATCCAATCCTTCGGACAGGCTATTGTTAATCTGGTTAAAAGTGCTGGTATAATGCTCAACCCGCTGCAGCAGGCTATTTATCGAGGTGTCAGTCCGGTTAAACGCCCGTAATAACGAATCCCGCAAATGCATCCGGTGCTTTTCGGCGTCTTTCTTGGACTGTTGCTGCTTTTTGGTTTTCTCCTGGCCAAAAGCGTTTACCGACAAAATACCTGCCAGTAAAAATATAATTAGCGGGGTTAGTTTAATTATTTTACGCATCGGGATTATCTGATTTTGTTAAGGATTGACAAGGTTTTCGATAGCTAGGCGGTACGAATCCATACCAAAACCGGCGATAACGCCCCTGCAGCTGGCCGCCAGCATGGAGTGGTGCCTGAACTCCTCGCGTTTGTAAACGTTGGATATGTGCACCTCAATAACAGGTGATTTAATGGCCGCAATAGCATCGGCAATAGCAATAGATGTGTGGGTATACGCTCCGGCATTGATAACTATACCATCATTACCGAAGCCAACCTCATGAATTTTGTTTATAATTTCGCCCTCAACGTTGCTTTGATAGTAGTCAATTTCAATTGCCAGGTAACGCTTGCGCAGATCTGTCAGATAGCTTTCAAAATCGGTGTTGCCATAAATTGATTTTTCGCGAACGCCGAGCAGGTTCAAATTGGGCCCGTTTATAATTTGTATCTTCATCACCTCAAACTTAATTAAAAACATTAAAAAAAACAGGGTGGATTGGCGTTCGGCAATAAAAGGTTTTCGATCTTATTTAAAGTTAGAGAAATCGCTCTCCGGCAACTCCATCGAGGCCTATAGCCGGGATATAGAAAAGCTGTTTCAATTTGCTGACAGGGAGGGATTTAAACGAGACCCGCAAAATATTAAGTTGGCCGATTTGCGCCTTTTTATTGTTTGGGCAGCGGAGTTGGGGATGATACCATCAAGCCAGGCTCGCATAATGTCGGGCATCAAAGCGTTTTATAAATACCTGCTGATGGAGGATATGATAAAAAGCGACCCCTCAGAATTGCTTGAATCGCCCAAAATACAGCGTAAACTACCAGATACTTTAAGCATCGAAGATATTAACAAGCTAATAGATGCCATTGATTTATCAAAACCCGAGGGCGGGCGTAATAAAGCTATACTGGAAGTACTTTACGGCTGCGGGTTACGCGTGTCAGAGCTTACCGAGCTTAAACTATCCAATCTATACCTCGATATTGAGTTTATTAAGGTAAACGGAAAAGGCAGCAAGGAACGGCTGGTACCTATTGGCGGATCCGCTATAAGGGCTTTAAAAATCTGGATAGAAAACATCCGCGTACATATAGCCATAAAAAAAGGCGAAGAAGACCTGGTGTTTTTAAACCGAAGGGGCGCCAGGCTTAGCCGGGTGTATATATTTATGGTTATTAAACAGTTAGCCCAGCTTACCGGGATAAATAAAACAATAAGCCCACATACGTTCCGGCACTCATTTGCCACCCATTTGGTTGAAGGCGGGGCAGATTTACGCGCTGTACAAGAGATGCTGGGGCATGAAAGTATTACTACTACCGAGATTTATACACACCTGGATAGGGAGTATTTGAAGGGGACGATTATACAGTTTCATCCGCGCTCATAACCGCTGATTGAAAATGATTACGTTGATTTCGCTGATTGTCTGAACCGGGATTTTGGGATTAAGGGATTTTCACGATTCAGGCGACTAATAGCATCAACGAAGTCAGCGTAATCCAAAATAAATCAGCGGTTAGCTTTAATCATCCTATCTCTGTCGCTCATATCTTTCCGTAACTCAATGTTTTTAAAGTCTTCGGCTGCTAATAGTTCCACCGTTTCATTACCATAACTCTCATTTATCTCAAGAAGCAAAACGCCGCTCTCAGTTAAGTTCGTTATTGCAAAATCGGCAATGGCTTTATAGAATATTAGCGGATCGTTTTCGGGTACGAACAGGGCAGTATGGGGCTCAAAATCGGTTACGTTGGTATGCATTTTGGTTTTATCGTGCAGGGTAACATAGGGGGGGTTGCTGACAATAATTTCAGATTTCGGAATTTCGATTTCGGAATTTAAATTTAGAATATCAGCTTTAATGAATTGAATGTCAACGTTATTAAGCTTTGCGTTTGATGCGGCTGTTTGCAGCGCCTCTGGAGATATATCGATTGCTGATACACTAAACTGCGGTAAGTTTTTCTTTAAGCTGATGGCTATACATCCACTACCGGTACCGATATCTAAAATACTGCCAACTGCCAACTTACTAGTGCCAACTAACTCAATCACCCATTCAACTAATTCCTCTGTCTCGGGCCGGGGTATAAGTACTGAAGGGTTTACATTAAACGGCAGGCCGTAAAATTCAGTTTTGCCTAATATGTACTGTACAGGCTTGCCTATTTTTAATTCTTCAAGGATGTTGGTTAGTTCATCGATTTGCTGAGGCGATATTTCTATTTCGGGGAAAGCTTTGATTTTTGCTTTCGATAAATTGCATATCTTATTGATTACTAAAAGGGTTATAGCTTCTATTTCATTCGCGTCATAAATAGGTTTTAACACACTTTT
>JBDUDE010000308.1:0-1613 GCA_040003105.1 Mucilaginibacter sp.
CAGGCGCTGTAGGGTGCGCTCGGTAACTCGCAATTCATCCTGTATACCGCGCAATGATGCTAAGCCATTTCGATGTTGAATAGTATTTACAGCGTATGTAATTGACGGGTTTATATCAGCATGTAAATTTCCGGATAACTGTAAAATATAGTTATTCATTAATTCAAGCTGCGATTGTAACGTTGGGGCGTTTAGCAATTGCTCTTTTAAGTTGATTTCCCTGGCGGTGCTAAACTGGCTTAAGTCAACACATAATCCCGTAATCTCATTTGCGCTCAATCCAAAAAAGCCACTTAAAATATGCGGGTGTAAAAAGTAGGCTATGATGGTAAGATTGTCAGCGGCATAAAATTCAAAAGGCTTTAAATTTTGCCCGTAGAGTACTAAGTTGTTGTTTTTATTTTTTGCTGGCTGACCTGTAACCTGGAAAACAATACTGGGCATCCCTTTGGCAATTAGCGGGATTATACAATTATTATCAAGCTTGTCATCCAGCAGTACAACTATACTACTCACATAGCTGGCAATCGAAACAGGTGGCCTAAACGTATGCAGCTTCATTTTAAAAACAATTTATTCAACAGGCGTTAATTATTTAAATATCGGCCTCAAATTAATTTCTCTAAATTAACACTTTATTAAATTCTATAAAAAACGCATTATGGCTACAGTAGCGCTCCACAGTACTGCCGGTAAATGGATAATGGTTTCGGCTATCCTGGCGTCGTCGATGGCATTTATAGATGGCACGGCATTAAACGTAGTTTTACCTGCGTTGCAAAATAATCTGCAAGCATCGGGAGCCGATTTGTTTTGGATATTGAATGCTTACCTGCTGATGCTGGCATCGCTTATATTGATAGGGGGCTCATTAGGGGATAAACTCGGCCGGAAAAAGATATTTATGACCGGCATTTTTATTTTTATTTGCGGCTCGGCGCTGTGCGGCATCGCGCCGGGTGTTACTTATTTAATCGTATTCAGGATAATACAGGGAGTCGGTGGGGCGCTGATGATACCCGGCAGCCTATCGCTAATTTCTTCCTCTATAAACCCGAACGAAAGGGGCAAGGCAATCGGCACATGGTCGGCTTTTACCACCGTGGTAACCATGGGCGGGCCGGTTTTGGGTGGCGCTTTGGCCGATGCCGGCTTATGGCGGTACATTTTTTTTATTAACATACCTATCGGCATTGCGGCTTTAGTAATGCTTTGGTTTAAAGTGAACGAAACTAAAGACGATGACGGCGACCAGTCCCTTGATTTTCCGGGCGCTGTCGCTATTGCTTTCGGATTGGCGTTGGTTACGTTTGGCTTTTTGCGTGTTCCGGCGGTTGGATGGGGTAACTGGCAGGTCTATACCGCGTTAACGGTTGGTATTTTGCTTTTGATTGCTTTTGTAATTATCGAAAAAACAAGCAAACATCCGATGATGCCTTTGCAGCTCTTTAGTAGTGCAACCTTTAGTGGGGCCAACCTGCTAACATTATTTTTATACGCTGGGTTGGGAGCGGGGATGCTGTTTATGTCGTTGAATATGGTACAGGTGCAGGGCTATACCCAATTGCAAAGCGGGCTCACATTTTTGCCGTTTACAATTATGATGATTAGCC
>JBDUDE010000164.1:0-1610 GCA_040003105.1 Mucilaginibacter sp.
GCACTTCAATCCGTTTTTTACAAATGACGGAAAACATAATATCGATACTAAGCTGCGGGACGTACTTGCGGCGGCCGACGTCACCAAATGGGATTCTATTCTCACCGCATATAATGGCGCCAAACTAGATACCGTTCGCGGCTTCGACTCGGATTATAATTTGATTAAGTCGGCTATGGATAATATCAGCGCAACCTATCCTAACCCGGATTTTATTGTGATAACCGGCGATTTTCTCTTTCACAGCTATTATAATAATACTGATACGATCCCCTTTAAAAGCCCTCGACAAGAGCGGTTGCTAAGGTTCAAAACCATGGCCTTTTTAGGCGGTTTGTTTAATCAAAAATTTAAAGGGGTCCCGGTGATACCTGCATTTGGAAACAACGATACCGACAATGGCGATTACGTATTTCCGACAGACGTTTTTTTATCCGCCTATCTTAAAGATTGGAACCTCGTGCCCTCGCCGACCAGTAAGTTCAAGGTAGATACGTCAACTATCCATACCGGGGGCTATTACAAAGCACAACTTGGCAACCAGGTGTTTTTATCGATCAATACCACCATACTAAGCAATAGCAAAAATAATGTGACCTATAGTCCCAAGGTTAATGCGGCGTTATTTGCATGGCTTAATAAAGAACTTTCGGCACCTAGTCAAAATGTATGGATAGTTTCGCACATACCGCCAGGCGCCGATTTTTTAAAAAGCGCCGACTCCGATACACTTGAATCTATAATTAAGGCACACAGCGCCAACATAAAGCTTTACCTCGCAGCGCATACGCACTTTAATGACTTGAGGGTTATTTATAAGGACTCAACAACGCAGTATGCCTTTGTACGTATGGTATCATCAATCACAGCAGATCACAGTAACACGCCGGGTTATATTTATGCTGACTTTGATCAAAACGGAAATGTTACCAATGAGACGCAGCGCTATTTAGACTATAAGAGCCTGACCTGGAAAACCGGGTTTGGTATCGGCACGCTGAAAATGGGAGAAGTTAACACAGCAAATGTTTTCAAATTTTTGCAAACAACCCAGGATCCGTTTAAATCGACGCCTTATATACAGTTCCACAGTTTAGATAGCATTAACCGTGATAGTTACATGAAGCACACCTTTGCACCTAATTTATTGCAAGTTAAATAGTTTATGTACTCTTGACTAAAGACTATTGATTACGGACCAAGACTTTTGTACGCATGCAGCAGGGCTTCGATTGGGTAAGGCCGATGCATTTTGTGCCGGGTGTAGCCGAAGAAGATGCCGGTTACCGCGCATACCACGAAGATAACACCACCGACGGTTCTGAAACGATTGTGAGCCAGCCGACTTAATGGTTTTGCCAATTAACTTACTGTGTTGCGTAAAAAAAGATAAGCAAACAGTTTTGTATGAATGATAATTAGAAAACAAGTATTATCTTCAAGCCTAATTATATCACAATGAATAAAATTTTGCTTTTTTTAGCGCTTTGCACTTTCGTGTCGTCCGCTGCGATGGCACAAAAAGACAGTATTACTAACGAAAAGGTATACAGTGTGGTTCAGGTTATTCCATCTTTTCCTGGCGGTATGAAGGCTTTTTACAAGTTTTT
>JBDUDE010000958.1:0-5330 GCA_040003105.1 Mucilaginibacter sp.
ATTGGGCGCTTATGTTATTGGTACAGCATCGGGCAAGGGCCTCGAACTGGCTAAATCGTTAGGTGCCGATGAGGTGATAGATTACAAAAACCAGGATTTTACCCAACTGGTAAAAGACGTTGATTTGGTGATTGATCTTGCCGGCGGCGAAACGCAGATCAAATCCTTCAGGGTAGTAAAAAAAGGGGGCAAACTGTTGAGCGCAGTTATGCCGCCATCTCAGGAGCTGGCGCAGCAATATGGTATTACCGCACAATTTATTTCATCAGACCCATCGTATAAAAAATTGGAATTCGGGACGAAACTGGTGGAAGAAGGTAAAATTAAGGCGCAAATTACCCAAACATTTAAACTGGAAGATGCAGCCCAGGCACAGGATACCGTAACAGCTGGTGGGGTTAATGGGAAAGTGGTGATAGAGGTGGTTGGCTAAATAAGGTCCTCAACATCACGTCATTGCGAGTCTCCATCAGGGGTAAACCCTGAAAAAAATAGCAATGACGTTAAAAAAAGTATACTGATAATCAGTAACTTATAAACACGTCATTATAAGGAACGAAGCAACCTATACATAGGACAATCAATTTACGGTATAGTTGTGGTAACCTAAATGCGGCTGATAGGTCACCACAGTTTTATTACCTCGTTGATTAGCGCGCGTAGAGGTTGCTTCGTTCTTCGCAATGACGATTTTGTTTAATTTTACTTGCTAATTTTAGTAAGCACCATATGCCCTTCGGTAATTGATTTTGAGGTGCCGCCGGTATATGGGTATTGTTTGGCTACAAAGCTAAAGTCGCCTTCAACTTTATTGCCTACGGTATCGCAAGTGGTAACGTTTAACGAGCCGGATTGCGAATCAAAACTTAAAACCGGGGATTCCATATAAGTTAAAAAGGCGCCTGTACCAAGAGTTGTTCCGGCCGTTTTGGTACCAGTTTTTGGCGCGAAGTGAAACTCCAGTATTTCAACTCCGCTTTTATAGGCGTATACATCCATCATGCGGCCTACGGCGGCTACGCTGTATAATGTGGCATTTGCCGAGTCGACAGTTATGGCTGCGCCACCGTCGAGCTTAAAAGTAAATTTCCCAGTTGTTTTTGCAGGGGTTGGTGTCTTACTATCTTTTTTGCACGCTGCAATTGTAAGCGAAATAAACAGGCATACGCCAATTGCTTTAAAAAATGAGGCAGGGGTTGTTTTCATGATGGAGTTTTATGCAGTGCTTTTAATTGTTAAACTGCATAACAAACCAAGCCATAAATTTCAACTGCTGAAATACCATCAAAATGGCATATTTTACTAAGTAGCAGCCGAAGGGGCCTTTTTTGCCCGCGGTGATAGCCGCAATAAATGGTAGCGAAATGAGTTTTATAACGGCTATTAATTTCAATCTACGAAAAGTTTTAGCGTGAGAAAACCGGGTAAGGAAAGTAATAAATTTTTAAATAACCATTCCCAAAATCCGAAATCGAACATCCGATATCCGAAATTTTCCCTTATGTTTGACTGTATTTTTTCTACATATCCCTAATAAAACAAATGAGTAAATTTTGGGCTTATTTAAAATCCAGGCAATTCCGCGTTAACGTGCTGCTGGCCGTTGGCGTGGTTGTGGTGGTGTTTATGATAATCATATTCGGCTTAGGCATTTACACCCGGCATGGCACCGGTGTACCCGTACCACAGCTAAAAGGCCTGCAGGCCGATAAGGCCATCAGCATACTAAAAGACCAGGGCTTTGATGTTAAGATCGATTCGGCTTACGTGCTCGACCAAACGCCCGGCGCGGTTATAGAACAGGACCCTGACGCGGGCACCAACGTAAAAGAAAACCGCACCATTTACTTAACCGTAGTAACGCGGCTCGCCCCTCCCATCAAAATGCCCGATTTAGAGCCCTACACCTACCGCGAAGCTATTGCAACCCTGGCAAACTACGGCCTTAAGGTTGGCGATACTACCTATAAGTCGGATATTGCGCGCGACCGGATACTGGAAATGCGCTTTGGCGGCCAGCCCATAAAGGCGGGCACCCAAATACCCAAAGGCTCACGTATCGACCTTGTGCTGGGCAATGGCAGCGGCGCCAGCGAAGTTGACATCCCCGATTTGGTAAACCAGGATCTTGACGCGGCCAAATTCGTGATAAAAAACGGCGGCCTTACTGTGGGTACTATCACGTACCAGGGTGCTATTACCGATTCGACTAGTTTGGTGGTGGTTAGCCAGTCGCCGATGAAAACAGATTCGGTGAGCAAAACAAGCAATGGCACCAGGATAAATCTCACCGTTTCGCAGGGTAAAAAAGATGCCATCAATCAGTAGCAGTGAACTATCTAACCGTATGCAAAACGGCGAACAGCTAAACCTTCTTGATGTGCGGGAGGAAATTGAATTCCATACCTACAACATTGGCGGCAAAAATATACCGTTATCAAAGGTTAACGAAAACATAAACCAGCTCGGCTATAACAAAACAGACGAAATTATTGTTATTTGCAAGGCAGGCCTGCGCAGCCAAACGGCAACCGACTTATTAACGAGAAGCGGCTACATGCAGGCTCGCAATTTAACAGGCGGGTTAATGGCCCTACAAAAATTAAAACAACAATCACTTTAAAATGACAAAGAAACAAGCATCATCGGGCGGCACTTTCAGAAAGTTCGTGGTAGTTATGGTGATAATTTTATTGGTGGCAATAGGCTTTACGGGCCTTAATTACTACCTCAAATACTATACCCATAACGTAACCGATAAGCAGGAATACCTTTACATACACACCGGCGCCGATTTTAACGCCGTGTATAAAACCATACAGGACCAGGGCATAGTGAAAGACACAGCATCGTTTTACAAAGCTGCCGAAAACATGAACTATGTGAGCCGGGTTAAGCCGGGCCGCTATCACCTTAAAAGCGGTATGAGCAACCGCCGGCTTATAAATATGCTGGCTTCGGGCACCCAGGATCCGGTTAACTTCGCGTTCCACAATTTAAGGCTGAAGGAAGAATTTGCGGGCTTTGTAGCCAAACACCTTGAACCCGATTCGGTATCCATGTTACGCCTACTCGACTCCACCAGCTATTTACAACAATATGGCTTAACACCCGATAATGTGTACGTGGTGTTTATGCCTAACACTTACCAGTTATACTGGAACACCACACCCGATAAGTTTTTTAAGCGGATGTATGCCAATTACGAAAAGTATTGGACACCCGAGCGCAAGCAAAAAGCAACGGCCCTGAATTTAACCCCGGTCGAGGTATCGGTGCTGGCATCAATTGTGGATGCCGAGGCCCTGCACGATGATGAAATGCCTGCCATTGCAGGCCTGTATTTAAACCGCCTTAAAAAAGGCATGAAACTGGAAGCCGACCCGACCGTTATTTTTGCCGAACACGACTTTACCATTAAAAGGGTTTTAACCAGGTACCTGTCGATAAATTCGCCATATAATACTTACCTGCACACAGGTTTGCCCCCCGGCCCTATCATGATGCCATCGGTAAACGCAGTTAACGCGGTGCTGGATTATCAGCATAATGACTACATCTACATGTGCGCCAAGGCCGATTTTTCGGGCAACCACGCATTTGCCACCAACATGGCCGACCATATGGTAAATGCCCACGCATTTCAGAAGGCACTTAACGACAGAAACATCAAAAGGTAATGTTTGAGCACTCCACCAAAATACGGGTGCGGTATGGCGAAACCGACCAGATGGGCTACATGTATTACGGCAATTATGCCCAATTTTACGAGGTTGGCCGTGTAGAAATGCTGCGCAGTATGGGGCTAACCTATAGTGGTATGGAAGCATCCGGTGTTATGATGCCGGTTGTAGAGTTGAGCTGCAAATACCTTAAGCCTGCTTTGTACGACGAGGAAATTACCGTAAAGGTAATTGTAAAAGAAATGCCGCGAATCCGCATCCAGTTTTACTACGAGCTTTATAACGAAAAACAAGAACTGATAAATACCGGCGAAACCCTGCTGGTATTCATCAATATGACAACCAACCGGCCCTGCCTGGGCCCGGAGGATTTCAGAGATAAAATAAAGGCTTTTTTTAAGTAAGTTTACCCGTAAATGAAGTGGGCACATCGTATATTACTGCGGTTCGGGTTTTATAAAAGGTTTATCAAATGGTCGAAGGGTTATATATTACCTGGCTTCCATCCCCTGCCTTTGTATGACGTAGCCGCATTTTTTTCCCACGAAATACAGCAGCGCACCTTGCTCAACAAAGCGTCGGCGCTGGCGTTTAACTTTATGCTGGCGTTTTTCCCGGCTACTATATTTTTGTTTACGCTGATTCCCTATATCCCCATAAAAAACTTCCAGACCGAACTTCAAGGAGTTTTGGCGACGGTTCTACCTTATAACGCCTACATGGCGTTCCATGCCACCATTGAGGATATTGTGCGGATACACAACGGCAGTTTGTTATCCATCGGCTTTGTTTCAGCGCTTTACTTTGCCACCAATGGTATCGTAAACTTGATGCAGGCGTTTAACCGGTCATCGTTAATTATTGAAAAGCGGACATGGTTTAAGAGGCGCACAATAGCGTTATCGCTTACCGTGGTAATAAGTGTGGCGCTGCTGGTCGCCATCACTTTATTAACCGCCGGCGAGGCATTTATAGGGCTTTTGAAATCCCAGGTGCACGGAAAAAGTAATTTCTGGATATACCTGCTTGCGCTGTCGCGGTGGATAATTGTAGTGGCGATATTTTTTGTGACGATATCGCTGCTGTACCGCTACGGCCCTGCCAACAAGCAAAAGTGGAAATTTTTAAGCACCGGCTCCATAATGGCCACCATACTGGCGATATTAACCTCGCTGGGCTTTGCATATTACATTAATAACTTTTCATCCTACAATAAAGTATACGGCTCGTTAGGCGGGCTGATTATATTGATGTTGTGGCTCTATTTAAACTGCCTCATCCTGCTGATAGGCTTTGAGCTGAATGCCAGCATAGAGTACTCCAAGCGGAATATTAAAGAGGTAAAACCGATGTTTAATACGTTCAGGAAAAGGCCTGCAATTGAAAATACAGGGCTTTTATAAAATATTGTCGTAGATATCGTAGAAACGCGATGCTTCGCGTCTCCCACGGTTTGCGCCGCACAGGTAAATGTTATATCGGGCAATCGTCCCTAAAATTCGTTTGTTAATTGCATACCCAAAGGCAATTTCCATGCAATATGTCATTACCTGTCAGCGGGAGACGCGAAGCATCGCGTCTCTACAAATCCTCTAGTTGTTAACACAGTTTTCACAACTTCACCTGCAACGTCAAATAATCCCCCCG
>JBDUDE010000885.1:0-1605 GCA_040003105.1 Mucilaginibacter sp.
TTTTTTGATTGCACCGATTTTCGGATGATTACACCGATAGTATAAGGCTCATTAATTCCGCCTCCTGTACGACCGCTCCTTATAATAAGGCTGCACGTGTCCAAAATTGTAGGTTATACCTACCGAAATTTGGCGGTAATGGTCAACATCGTGGTTTTTAAACTTCGAAACCGGGTCGTTATACCCGTCCAGGTTATCGCCAATATCAAAAGTGTGGATGTAGCAAAAGGTAATAACATAGGTTGGTTCATCAAACCCGTTGTATAGCCGAAGGGCGTACCCAACCCTCCCTGATGCAATAAATTCCTGGCTATGGTCTAACCCGGGGAACATATAATGCGAGCCATCGGGCTTTATGCGGTTGGTTATTACCTGGTTGTTAATCCCCCCGAACCCAAAACCGGCAAAAAGGCCCTTTACCGGGTCAAGGATGTCGCTGTCATAGTCCAAAAGTTCGCCCAGTTGCAGGTCGGCACGCAAAACTAAAGCGGTATAGTTGTTTTTATACTTTCGCAGGTTTTGGTCGAGCGCCAGGGTACTGCCGCCGCCGGATAGCTGCCCGTGTTGTAATTCGAGCGATATGGGGAAATAAGGGCTAAAATTATAATTGAAATGAAAGGCGGCGCTGTAGCCGGGATTTTGCCGCACCAGGTCGGTATAGCCTAAGGTCGAACCCCCATCAATACCGACGCCAAACTCCGCAAAACTTTTAATGCTTTGCGCGCTAACCGATACAGCCAATAAGGAACCACAAAAAGCTAAAAGAAACTTTCTCAAAAAACGCCCGGGTAATAATAATTTAATTCGACCGAATTTAATAAATTTTAATACTTATAACGATACCGGCTTCTGCAATATCATAATATTTAACTAACAATTGGGTTAAGGCAATACCAGCGTTTTTTGAACTTATGTGCAAACAATTATTGCCATATATTATGCTATTTATTCCAACTGTGGATAAACAATTTCATAAACGTTTGTGTCAAATGATAAACACGGGGCTATTGATTCTCTTGTTTATCTTATTAATTTACAATTATTGCTTAGCTTTATTAACTATCACAACTAATACCTATTAATAAATTCAAAGCTAGCCCATGACTGCCAAAGCCTCAAACCCTGTAGCCAACCGCCTGCTTTCCCTCGATTTTCTTCGCGGGTTTATCATGGTACTTTTAGCCATCGAGTCAACAGGTTTGTATGATTATTTGTACGAGCATACGCACAACGGGCTCATCGGGCAATTTACCCATCACCCATGGCACGGCCTGCGTTTTTGGGATTTGGTGCAACCCGCATTTATGTTTATGGCGGGCGTGGCCATGGCTTTCTCACTAAACAAACAGTGGGCAAGCGGTGTTAGCTGGAACCAATCGTTTATAAAAACATTAAAACGCTGCGGCTGGCTGTTTTTTTGGGGAGTGCTGGATTACGCCGTGCGACCAAAGGGGTTGTCGTTTGAGTTATGGGACGTATTAACGCAACTATCATTTACAACGCTGGTGGCGTTCCTTATTTTCCGCTGGAGTTCACTCGCGCAAATAGGCGTGTGTATTGGGTTACTGCTGCTTACCGAAGTATTATACCGCTTCACCCACGTTC
>JBDUDE010000917.1:0-5320 GCA_040003105.1 Mucilaginibacter sp.
ATACATTCCTTACCGTTATGCCGCCTATCGAAAGGCTGTCGGCAACGCCCATGCCTGTTTTAAACGTGATACCAGTTGCGCCGCTGCCTTCGTTATAGGTTACATCCAAAATATGCAGCCCCAGCTTTTTAGCGTAGGTTTTTGATATGGTGGAGATATTTGCACGGGTATCAAATATGGCGTCGAAGTTTTGCGCGTTTGCTTTAATAGGGAACTCAATTAGTCCAAGCATGTCGCGGTGCCACGGGATGGTGGTGTTGGCTTTTATTATTGTTTGCTGAACCGGGATGCTTTTAAGGCCATTGCGGATCAACAGGTCGTTATTGATATCGTCAATTACATCCTTTTTTAGGGCATGTTTGTATTTGTTCAATATCATGCTGTCGCATTGCGCAGCCCTTAAATATTGAAAAGTTTTGAAATAACTATCGCCCTGTAAACGCTTTAGGGTTGATTTTACGGAATCGGGCGCTGTAAAGTTAGCCAGGTTAAAAAGGGAATCGACATCCTTCACGCATTCTTCGTTGCGGTTAAATGCGTTATCGATAAATGCTTTAAAGTATAAACGATTACTTTCATCAAGCTCATTACACGCTTGCCTGTACCGGGTATCCAGTTTAAAATACTCGTTTTTAGCTAAAAGGTCTTTAAGCTGCTTTTCAACAGCAGGGTTGTTTTGCTGACGGCATCCCGCCGCCAAAACTGCAAAAGCAGCAATAAAGGGAAGGTATTTAAGGTTCATAGCTATTAGATGGGCTGAACGCCCAAAAGTTACACTAACCGAAACCTACTTTATAACCTCACTAAACATTATTCTATTACCAAAAGGGTCGTGTACGGTCATAGTAACAGCGTTTTCGTTCCAGAATGGTACTTCAAGACCCGGCCGCCCGTATTTATATTTTTTATTATTAACTTCCTGGTTGTAGGCGGTTAGGTTTTCAAAATCATCGATGTGAATATGCGAGCCGGGACTACCATCGCCGTGATGTTCTGATAAGTGGATGATAATATCCCGGAGAGAAATTTGAATATACTTTGGTGTAGTTTCAGCTTCAAATTCGTGCTCCCAGTCGATATTGAAGCCAAGCCACTCTACGTAAAACTCAAGGGCTTTATCATAGTCAAAAATGCGGAAGATAGGTTTTATTACACTCATAACTAAATATCAAAAAGGTTTTGTTCATCTAAAAAACCAAGCCATAACGCTTCCAACTCATCAACCAACTGCGGCTTTATGGAAATGCCCGAAGCCTGTGGCGTCCAGTTTTGCGCGGACAGTTCGCCGGTTTTTAAAATATCCATGCCAAGTATACTTTGTTTGGTAGGATTAAGCAGCACATCGAGCGCGATAGTTATCCGGTAGTAGTGCCTGCCGTTACGAAAAGCAGGATATGGCTCAGAGGCTATAGTACCCGAACCGAAAATTCCTCTCGGCTCAACACCCAGCCTTATCATATAGGCCCTGTCGCCGGGTCGTATACTTTTGTGGCTGATTACACTCCAGTTATCTTCGAGTTTGCCCGTTGTTTTAAGTTTTTGGATATCATCATCCAATTCAGGCCATTCCCATTTAACGGGGTTCCAGCCAAACAGGTAGGCTTTCATACATGTATCAGGAGCGACCCATCAGCTCGTCTACCTTGTTGCGCTCGGTTTGCAGCTCGCGGGCAAGTTTCTTTTCTTTTTCGTTGGCCTTGGCTTTGTAGCTTTTAAATTCCTCATCCAGCTCATTATAAAGGCCTATGCGGTACCGGGCTTCGCGGCTGTAGCTGCCCGAGCGAAATATTACGATGGCTGCAGTGATGCCTAACGCTATTACCAGGCCCCACATAATCAGGTTATAAACGCCTTTGTCGATATAAATGCCCAGCAGGTTTATAGCATTTACCCTTGCGTTTGTTTGCTCAAGCGATTTTTCTTTTTCAGATACATTGCTTTGCAGGTCGGTAGTGGTTTTGGTTGCGGCCGCAAGTTTTGCTTCAGCTTCCTGTAGTTTTTTGCGGTCGACGCTAATAGAATCGCGCATGTTTTTGTAAAACGAGGTAACAAAGGGTTCCTGCATATGGTACACTTTCGTTAAAAGATATTTGTACTGCCCGCTTATTGATTTATCGCGCATAAGCAACGTGTCTTCGTGGGTGGGTTTACGAAATCTGAACGTGGGGGCAGGTCTGTAAGCAGGTTTGGCTTGTACCGGCGCGGCTTTAACAACAGGTGTTTGTTGCGCGGTGTTTGTTGCGGCAATAATAAGTTTATTGTTTGCAAAAGCCGGGCTGATAAGCTGGCTTGCGAATGTTATTATGGTGAATAATTGTATAATAAAAAGCTTCTTCATAGTATAGATCTAGTTCAACAATATTAACAAAACAGGGCTTTTACGGTTTTTATTGCCTTAAAATACCCTTTTATAAATGCGAATGTAAGGTTTCATACGGAATTTTGCTACTCATAGCTATATTAGCAGGATGAATATAGGCATTATTGGCTTGGGCGATATGGGGCGTTTATACGCCAAAGCATTTGCTGATGCAGGGTACAAGGTGTGTGGCTGCGACTTGCCCGAAAACCGCGACCGGCTTGAAGAAGAGCTTGCACCCTACGATATTAAAGTGATGGATAGCGGGAAAGATGTCTCGCGCATCAGCGATTTAATTATCTATTCTGTCGAAGCGGACCGCATGCCACAGGTTGTTGGCGAATTTGGGCCATCAACTAAATATGGCGCCATAGTAGCCGGCCAAACATCAGTTAAAACACCCGAGATAACCACGTTTGAAAAATACCTGCCTGCCGATGCGCAGATCATCACCTTTCACAGTATGCACGGCCCGGGGTTTAAACCCAAAGGGCAAAAGTTGATATTGATACGCCATCGGGCAGATGATGCCGCCTACCAGCGCATGCTCGACCTGTTTACGGCCATAGGGTCGGACATAGTGGAGATGAACGACTACCACGAGCACGATAAAATTGTGGCCGATACACAAGCTGTAACACACGTAGGCTTCGAAAGCATGGGCACGGCCTGGAAAGAGGCCGGGTTTTTTCCCTGGGAAAATGCATCATACATAGGCGGTATCGATAATGTAAAGATATTGACCACGCTGCGCATTTTCAGCTACAAAGCGCACGTGTACGCCGGACTTGCCATACTAAACCCATATGCGAAGCAGCAGGTAAAAAGATACGCCATATCCGAGTCGGAATTATTTAAACTGATGATAAAGGAGGAGGAAGAAGCATTTCGCGCAAGGTTGTACAGGGCCCGTGATTTTGTTTTTCATGAAAGCCGTAAGCCCATTATGCTGAATGACTCAGTGATGAAGGAGTTTTCGCTGTCGGACAAGGCACATCTTCGCAAGCCAAACTCGCACCTAAGCATATTAAGCATGGTTGATGCCTGGTACCACTTGGGTGTAAACCCTTATGATAACTTGATTTGTCAAACCCCGCCGTTCCGCTTACGGCTGGGTATTGCGGAATACCTGTTTAAAAACGAAGAATTGCTGGAAGAGTCGATAGAAACGGCATTGTACGACAAAACCATCCGTGGCGACGACTTGGAATTTCATTCGGCTGTAAGAGAGTGGTCATCAATAATTGGCTATGGCGATATGCAGGGCTACAAAAAGCATTTTAACGATGTACAGGCATTTTTTGATGGCAGGCTGGAAGAAGGGAATAAGCAGAGCGCGGAGCTGATTAGGAGACTGATGAGCGAATAGCTTTTCACCGGGGTAAGATTGGGAGCAGCCTGAATCGGATCCGGCTATCTTCTACAGTTATAATAAAGGTGTCCGTTAATTGGCCTTTAAACTGTTCAAAAACCAGTTCCAACTTACTTATTAAATAATCGGACTTGAAGTTTGATACCCTGAATTGAACAATAGACACCTTACCATAAGAGTCCAAAGCTAACAATTGTCCAAAGTCCATGTCGGCGGTTAAAATAACGCGATTTTCTGTGGTAGCCTTTTCAATTATCAGGTTATCGCTTAGTTTATGTAAGTTGTTTTCACTAATATGGATTGCATTGTGGCCTAAAGAATTAAGCCACAATGCCACCCGCGGCGATATTCCCATATCTAATAGAAACTGCAAATCAGGAAACTTTTTGAGTTACATATAAAGCTTCTTCAGCAAGGTAAGCTGCGTAATTAAGGCATTGATCGATATCTTCTGATTCCAAATAGGGGTAGTCCTCTAATATTTCAGCCTTTGTCATTCCATTTGCAAGAAGGTTTAACACTATTGAAACAGTTATACGCATTCCCCTAATGCACGCTTTCCCGTTCATTACTTTCGGATCCGATGTAATACGCTCAATATTCCACATAATATCAAAAGTACGCTTTTTCCTCTAAATAAAACTTTGTGAGCTATTGTTGTCAATTCGCCGCACTAAACAACGTCCACGGATACGCCTTCATATTCCTCAAATATTTGCCCTGCGTTTTAACATATTCAGGGTGTTTTTTAAGGAATGGCCCTGCCAGGAAGTCGGCGCCACCGGGGTGACCCATGTGCGCCCACATTTGCATTTTATTGGCTAAATTGGTAGTGGTTACTTTGCCTTGTACTGCACCCATCGGAAAAAATGCAGGTTCATTAAATTCCTTACATCCCATTGGGTCTTCTTCTACGTGGCCGTCGATAACGCAGCGATCATAGGCGTTTTTATTGTTTAGCGCATCATAAGTATCGCCTTCAATGGTTTTGCCAGTGGTGTCGCTCAGTTTGCCTTTATAATCAACATAAACTAATTTCTCCATACGCTTACGGCGGGCGTTTGGCGAGGTAGTTTTGTCGTTTACATCAAAGGTGGTTTCCTCTTTAATAAGTTTAGGGTCGATAGCGAAGTTTGAACCAATAATGGCCGTGTCCTTTGAGCGCCATACTTTGAAGTTCTTAAGTCCCAACTCCAGCTTGGCAACCTCATTGGTTTTGGTATCGCCAATCAGCCAGTCGTTCGCATAGCCGCCATTGTTGTCAGTAGTCATGATTTTTACAAAATCGTCGATGTTGTTGGCATACTGGGCTGCCTTGCGGGCACGCACAAATTCGGCTGTTTTAGTAGTGTCGTAACCCTTAAACTGGGTTATGGTAGTTTCGGTTATCAGCACGCCGCTTTTGCTTACCACAAAATCGTCGCCGCTGTGAATAAAGCCCGGACCGGTATCCATTAAAAATTCGTTGCCTTTTTCAGGTTTTATATCGGCGATTACGTTCCAACGCTCGCCTACGATGTAGTCGGTCCAGTTATTATGGGCGATTACAATTTTATGATCTTTGGTAAAACTACCGGTTGCAATAAAGG
>JBDUDE010000284.1:0-5318 GCA_040003105.1 Mucilaginibacter sp.
GATGATAACTATAGCGTGCACGCATGTATTAATCCCGACGATGCAACGCTGGTAACCATTATAAATAAGGAGACGACCAAAGATTTTTCGTTTACCATACAGCTATCTAAAACCGCCTCTAACGTACAGGTTGCGCGGCTTGCAGCGCCGTCAATAACTGCCAATACCGGCGTAACCTTTGCCGGCAGCACTGTGGGCAGCGATGGTAGTTTTAGCCCCGCAAATCCAGAGGAATATCGTACTAATCAAAAAGGTTTTACGGTGACTGTGCCGGCGGGAAGCGCGGTGGTGGTAACGGTGAGGTAGTTGTTAGAGAATAGTGGTTGGTTAATTAGAGATTAGGGCAATGCTTTTTCCTAATCTCTAATTAACTAATAACCAATCACTACCTGTGCTTACTTCCCATCACGAAACTAATCTCGCCGCCGTTCATAATATCGGCATGGGTTAAAAACATGCCGGGGTGCGGTTTGCCGTTAAGGGTTATGCTTTGAATGTATACGTTTTTATCGCTTTGGTTTTTTACGTTAATGGTGAAGGTTTTGCCGTCGCCAACTTGTATAACTGCGTGTTGTACAGCAGGGCTGCCAATAGCGTACTGGTCGGTGGCCGGGGCAACGGGATAAAAGCCAAGCGAACTAAAAATATACCAGGCACTCATCTGGCCGGTATCGTCGTTACCGCCAAGTCCGTCGGGGGTAGGTTTGTACATGCGGGGCAGTATCATCCTTATTTTTTCCTGCGCTTTCCATGGCTTGTCGGTCCAGTCGTACAGGTAGGCTACGTGGTGCGATGGCTCGTTGCCGTGCACGTAATTGCCGATGATGCCGTCTTTGGTAATATCCTCTGTTTCGGCAAAATATTTATCGGGCAGGTTATAGCTAAACAAACTGTCGACATAGGTAATAAAGCGCTTGTCGCCGCCCATTATTTTTATCAGGCCTTCCGGGTCGTGCGGCACATAAAGGGTATAGTTCCAGGCGTTGCCCTCAATAAATCCCTGGTTAATGGTTGTAAAAGGGTCGAAGTTTTTGCGGAAGGTGCCGTCGGCCATTTTGGGGTGCATAAACCCGGTTTTAGGGTCGTACACGTTTTTCCAGTTTTGGGCGCGTTTGTTAAACACTTCGTAAACGTCCATCCGGTTGAGTTTTTTAGCCATCTGGGCGATGCAAAAATCGTCATACGCATATTCCTGGGTCGATGATACCGAGTTGCCGTTCTTTTCGTCAGGGATGTAGCCCATATCCATATAATAGCCAATGCCTTCATAATCGCGGTGTTTGGCGGTGGCGACGCAGGCATCCAACGCTTTGTTGGCATCAAAGGGAGCGTTGCCTTTAACCACGGCATCGGCAATAACAGATACGCTGTGGTAGCCGCTCATGCACCAATTTTCGTTGGCGCTGTTGCTCCAGATGGGCAGCATGTGCTCAGGGCTTTGGTCAAAGTGGGCCATCATACTTTGCACCATATCCGAGTTTCGTTTTGGGTCGATGATGTTAAACAGCGGGTGCAGCGCGCGGTGTGTATCCCAAAGGCTGAAGGTGGTATAATTGGTAAAGCCTTCGGCCTTGTGCACGTTTTGGTCGAGGCCTTTGTACTGGCCATCTGCGTCCATATAAATAGTCGGGTTTATCATGGCGTGGTACATCGATGTGTAAAAGTCAACCTTTTCGTCCTGGTTGCCGTCAATCACTATTTTATGCAGCTCGGCTTCCCATTGAGCCTGGCCATCGTTTTTCACCTTATCGAAGTCCCAACCCGGTATTTCAACCTTCATGTTGTTTAAAGCACCATCAATGCTAACCGGCGAAATGGCGAATTTTATTTTGATTTTTTCTCCCTCTTCGGTTTTAAAATCGAAGTAAGTGCGCAGCTGTCTTCCGGCCAAATCGGGGAAATTTTTCACCCGCGCAAATTTGCCCCAAAAGCCGCCGTACACTTCACGTTTGTCGAACTTTTTATAGCCCATCTGTATGAAGGGTTTGTTAAACGTCATAGCAAAATACAGCGTGCGGGTACGCGCCCAGCCGTTGGTTGAGCGATAGCCAACAACGGTACTGTCGTTCACCATGCGCAGGTAAGTCCACACATTTTTATCGGGGTAGTTATAAATGCCCGCCATCAGGTCAAGAATAATATGCGAGTTGTCCGATTTCGGGAAAGTATATTGGTGAAAGCCCACACGGGTGCTAGTGGTCATTTCCGCAGTAATATTGCTGGCATCAAGCTTTACCTTGTAATAGTTGGCTTCGCTCACTTCATTAGCATGCGAAAAAGCCGAGCGGTAGCCGCTACCTGGTTTATCGGCAGTGCCGGGGTTTAGCTGCACCGGGCCAACGGTAGGCATAATTAAAAAGTCGCCCAAATCGCTGTGGCCGGTGCCGCTGAAGTGGGTATGGCTAAATCCGACTATGGTTTTATCATCATACTGGTAACCGGCACAGTATTTATATACATCGGGGTTGTATTTGCCGTTCAGCTCGTAGCTGGCGGTATCTGTTTCGGGGCTAAGCTGCACCATCCCAAACGGCACTGTTGCACCCGGGAACACATGGCCCATGCGCTGCGTGCCAATAATAGGCTTAACGTATTGAACCAAATTATCGTTAGTTTTTGTTTGTGCCGATGCGATTATGGTTACGCAGGCAAAGAGAGCGGTCAGTATTTTTTTCATTAGCTGGGATTGCAATAGTCAAAGGCCAAATATAAAGGATTATTGGTTTGTTATTGTTTTGTTGCAGGATTGTTATGTTTGGGTTGAAATGTCGCCTTTCAAATTAATAAAGGATAGAGATTTTGAAAAAACATTAAATGCGGGCGACCTGGTATTGAACAATCCAAACCTCGCCGGGGTGATTTCCGGGGCTATAAAAAAGGTTTAATAGCATATTCGCAATTATAAGGGCGTTAATCCCCCTTAGCGGGGGATAAAAATACCACGACTCATCCGGTATTTTTGTTAGCTTTAATGTACTGTCGATTTACTCTCCGGGAACCGGCAGGAAAGCACAATATATTCCTACAAATACAAAGTTCAATTTAAATGATAAAGCAACTTGCCGCCGCCTGCCTATTTTCAATCTGTTTTTCCGCGGCCTTTGCCCAGGCCACCTACCCGGATAGTAACCCACCCGGCGATACCCCGCAAATGTTTGCCCACGGAATTTTGACGGATGGGTTGGCTAACCGCGATTTTACAATTTCGCCTAAAGGCGACGAGATATTTTTTACCGTTCAGCATTTAAGGTTTGCAAGCTTTGTCCTCAGGGTGGCAAAGGTAAACGGGGCTTGGGGAAAGCCGGAGATGGCGCCTTTCTCGGGCGTTTATGCCGATTTGGAGGCTACCTTTTCGGCCGATGGCAATACCCTGTTTTTTGTTTCGAACAGGCCTTTAACAGGCGGCCGGCCCAAAGATTACGATATTTGGAAAGTATCGCGCGGGGCAGGCGGCAAATGGAGCGCGCCGGTTAACCTGGGACCGACAGTTAATACTGATAAAAATGAATATTACCCCAGTGTTGCTAAAAACGGCAATTTATACTTTACCGTTGAGGCCCCGTATGGCAAAGGCGGCGAAGACATTGTTGTTTGCAAAAAAACTGCCGATGGTTACGCCCCCCCCGAAAGCCTGCCCGAAGCCATTAATTCAAAAACCGGCGAGTTTAATGCTTTTGTTGACCCGGATGAGCAGTTTATTATTTTCAGTGCCGAAAGTCGCCCGGGCCGGGTGGGCAGCGGCGATTTGTACATGAGTAAAAAGGATAAGGCAGGCAACTGGCAACCAGCACATCAACTACCTGCGCCCATAAATTCAACAGGACTTGACTATTGTCCTTATGTTACTGCCGATAAAAAGTACCTGATTTTTACCAGCAACCGCCTGCGTAAGGAATGGGATAGCGACAAAGCCGTTACCTACGATGAAATGAAAAGCCTGATAACCGAACCAGGCAACGGGCTCGATGATATTTACTGGGTGAAATTTAACCCCGACTGGTAGAGATAGTGAACGGAGATGAACATGCCCGGTGATGATGAAATAGTAGTAAGGAAGTTTAAACGGCACGATTACCCTGCCATACACAAAGTCTTCCAGGTAAATTGCCCGACGTATTTCGATGAATCGCAGGGCCGTAACTTGTCGGAATTTTTAGACCGCAATGCCCAAAACTATTATGTGGTGGTAATTGGCGATGAAATAGTCGGCGGGGGCGGCTACAGTGTAAATTACCTGAAAACGGCGTTTATATCATGGATAATGTTTAAACCTCAATTTCAAAACCGGCAACTTGGCACGCTGATTTTACGCCAGGTGCTAAAGGAAATAAGGGATAGCAAAAAGGCAGACGTGATCGAGGCGCTGGCATCGCAGCATTCCACAGCGTTTTTTAATAAATTTAAGTTTGTACTGGTTGATGTAAAGCCGGATTTTTGGGCCGATGGCTTGGATTTACACCGCCTTCAGTTAAAGATTAAATTTAAGCAATATGAGCCACCGGTTAAAAAGCAAGGATTTAAAAAGAATCACAGATATTAACTGATTTATCTGATGACGCTGATAATATTGCCTGTTATCAAATACAAGGCAAGCAAGTATCTGCGCCTTCAGTTTCATCTGCCTGCATTTGTGGTTAAAAAGAATCGCAGATTGTAACGGATTCATCAGATAACACTGATAACATCGACGAAAAATCGGTTTCATCAGTTTCATCTGCTAACATCTGTGATCCTTTTGTTAATTTTACCGCAACACCATCAACTATGACTACCACCATCGATATCAGCATTAACAAAACAAACCACTCGCGCCTGGCCGAAACGGATTTCAGCAATCTGCAATTTGGACGGACATTTTCTGACCATATGTTCACGGCCGACTATGCCGACGGCGAATGGAAAAACTTTCAAATTATGCCTTATGCCGAAATAAGCCTTAGTCCGGCGGCTTCGTCGCTGCATTATGGGCAGGCATTTTTTGAAGGATTGAAAGCATTTAAACAAGTTGATGGCAAGGTTGCCATTTTCAGGATGGATAAAAATGCAGAACGGTTTAACAAATCGGCTGAGCGCCTTTGTATGCCGGAGCTGCCGGAAGAGATATTTATTAAGAGTATAGCTACACTGGTTGATATCGACCGCAACTGGGTGCCTGCAAAGCCCAATCACTCGTTATACATAAGGCCTTACATGTTTGCTACCGAGGCTTTCCTGGGGGTTACACCATCCACCACTTATAAGTATATGGTTTTAACTTGCCCGGTAGGGCCATATTTTACCAAGCCGTTACGTGTTAAGATAGAAACAAATTACACCCG
>JBDUDE010000638.1:0-1599 GCA_040003105.1 Mucilaginibacter sp.
TCTTGCATTTATATAAGTACTTATATAAATTGCACCATGAATTTGTATCAAAATTTGGGATACCTTGTTTTAGGCAGCAGGCTGCGTCGTTTAAGCGAGGGATTTCTTGCAGAAATAAACCGGGCTTACAAAAATGAGGGGATTGATTTTGATGCCAGCTGGTTCCCGGTATTTTATTTATTATCGAAGAACGAATCACTTTCGATAAAGGAATTAAGCGAACAGACCGAAGTTTCGCACCCGGCAGCAAGCCAGCTGATAACCAATTTAAAAAACAGGAGACTGGTAACAAGCGCCACTTGTGCCGATGATGGCCGCAGGCAGCTTGTTCAGCTAACCGACAGTGGCCGTCAATTACTTGCGCAGATACTACCTGTTTGGGATGCCATACTATTAACAATGGAAGAGGTAATTAGCAACGACCCTGCTTGTAAGGACTTACTACCCAGCATCGGCGCACTGGAAAATGCGTTTAAAGTCGTAAACCTTGCCGACAGGATAAGCTATAAACTGAATATTAAAGCCGGAGCCAATGAGTAAAATATTTAACTATGGCAGCAGCCATTTAACCATAGGCACTTGCCTCGATATTGCCGCCGGAAAAGTAAAAGGCGTAATTAACGGCGATGCGGCAGAAAAGATAAACGCGTCATGGCGCGAGGTGGAAAAGATTGTGCATGCGCGGCTGCCGGTTTATGGCATCAACACCGGCTTCGGCCCGTTATGTGATACCCGTATCTCGGAAGCGGATACCTCATTATTGCAAAGCAATTTGCTAAAAAGCCATAGCGTTGGCGTGGGCAACCCCATTCCGCAGGAAATTGCCAAACTGATGCTGATTACCAAAGTACAGGCTTTGGCACAGGGTTTCTCCGGCATCGCGTTAGCAACATTGGGACGAATTATATGGCATATCGACAATAACGTTATCCCGGTAGTGCCAGAGAAAGGCTCGGTTGGGGCATCGGGCGATTTAGCCCCCCTTGCCCATTTGTTTTTACCCCTGCTCGGCTTTGGGGAAGTGTATGAAAATGGTGAACGCTTACCTGCTGCTAAGGTTTTATCAAACCACAAATTACAGCCATTAGTGTTAGGCCCTAAAGAAGGGCTGGCGCTAATAAATGGCACCCAATTTATACTGGCTTTCGCTATAAAAGCCGTGCAGCGTTTGGATGATGCTTTGAACCGTGCAGATGTAATAGGAGCGATGTCGCTCGAAGGGATGATGGGCTCGGCCAGGCCGTTTGATGAGCGGTTGCACCAGCTAAGGCCTTACAAAGGCACAAAGCTGGTTGCAAAACGACTGGAGACTTTGTTAAAAGATTCCGAAATCTGTAACTCCCATGCAAACTGTGACCGGGTGCAGGACCCTTACTCGTTACGCTGCATGCCGCAGGTGCACGGTGCATCGCGCAATGCCTGGCTGCATTTAAAAGAATTGACCGAAATAGAACTAAACTCGGTAACCGATAACCCTATAGTTTTTAATGCTGACGATACCATCAGCGGGGGCAACTTTCACGGGCAGCCGTTAGCTATGGTTTTAGATTACGCCACTGTCGCGGCGGCAGAGCTTGGCAATATTGCCGACCGCCGCTG
>JBDUDE010000738.1:0-5303 GCA_040003105.1 Mucilaginibacter sp.
CCCTGGTCGCCTTGATTCCCTTGGTCGCCCTGGTCGCCTTGAAACCCTCTGTCTCCCTGGAATCCTTGATTACCCTGGTCGCCCTGGTTGCCTTTTTCACCCTGGAAGCCTTGATTGCCCTGAAATCCCTGGTTTCCCTGGAAGCCCTGGTCGCCTTGTATCCCATTGAGTATCATATAGCTCCAGTTGCCACCCGGTACACCTACTTTGCCTTGGTTACCCTGGTCGCCTTGAAAGCCCTGGTTTCCCTGGTTACCCTGGTCGCCTTGCGTACCCTGATCGCCCTGGTAGCCTTGATTACCCTGGAATCCCTGGTCGCCTTGATACCCCTGGCTTCCCTGGAAACCCTGATCTCCCTGCGGGCCTTGTTCGCCCTGTTCGCCCTGGTTCCCGTCAGTTAGTTTATCAGCTGCTTTAGCAGGCTCTTTTTTTTCCTCTTTCATTGCTTCTTTATTTTCAATTTTATCAATACGAAGGTTTTAGCTCCACTTAATATTTTTTTCCTCCAGGTACAAATTGCGTATCCTCAGTACCGGCAACTGGGTATTTGAAAGGCCGGAGAATAACTCGATATCAAACCTGAATTTCGCATTAGTTGTAACGGGGGTATTGCCGGCAAACCAGTTTTGCAGCAATGCCGTCAGCTGGCATACAAACGGGCTTTCGGGTGTTATATCGCCGGACGATACCGGGCATAGGGTGTTATCCCAATCCGCAGGTATCTGGAAATTGTAAGGGGTCGAAATACTGATCGGTATCTCGGCGCTTAGTCCCGGAATATTTTCCTGAATATCGTAAACATAGCTGGTGCCTATTTTAATTTGTCTTGTTGTTGTTTCATCAATCAATTCCACAAACAGGGCCTTCAGGAAATTGCTTAAGTATAATTGCAACGGCTGTTTGGCCGGGTCGGGCGTACAATCGGCTATGTTAATCTCAATGCCAGGGTCGAGCAGCGGCGTAAGTACGCTAACAAAACGGATGGTTGGTGTTGTGTAAATAAAGGCATCGTTGGTTTTTATTCCCGGCACCAATATTTTGTTACGCGTTACCGCAATGCCCGACCATATATTCTCCTCGTTAATGATATTGAACTTATCGTAACCAATTATGCGCTGTGTAATAGCCCTTCCCTCGTCGGGCGACAGGTATTTACGTTTACCATCAACCATAGTATAGTAGGCAAAGCTTCTGAGGATTTCAATACTTTCAACCTCGTCGATAATAAAACCTTCAATTTTTACATAAGGCAGGCGGTACTTGGTACCAGGCATTGGGGCAACCGATATTAAAAGCGCATTCTGCTTATCAATTTCTTTAGCGCTTTCAACTATTTCGTACTTGTAATTTACCTCGCTGGCATCGGCATAAAGCTGCCTGCTTTCAGCCCATTTACCCCATGCCGTTGCTACGCGTTTTACCATCCAGGCAAACGACTGCATAGCAGTATAAGCAAAGTCGGGTTCCGATTGATCGAGCAGGTATTGGTTAAAATCACGCTGGATACCGGGATAAGCGTTTGAAAATTGCAGCAGTGCAGCAAAAAGGTCAGGGTCTTCGTCATCAACAAACAGCGCATTCATCGATGGCTGCGCCGGAACGTTAAGGATAATATCAGTATTAATAGTATCCTGCTCCGCCCTGATGTAATCGTACGTGTAGGTATAATTCCACTCCTTGGCTTCCAGCAGCTTGTCTTCAACAGGCGCCTCATTTGCAAGCAGTCTGGCGGCATCGGCAACCGATTTAAAGGTTTGCGCCGTAAGCGATGGCGAAGTTGGATAAGCCCGCAACGGGATAGGTATTTTCAGCTTGCCAAGGTCGGTATCCGCATCGTCAAACGGCAGGATAAATGTTAGCCAAGATGATGCCTTGTAGTCTTTTATGCCCTCGACGTTCTGTATATCATGCTCAATCGAGTTTATCTCGTACTGCAGGTCTATGGCAAAGAAGCTGCTTTCGCCGTGCAGGTCATTGTCTCTTTTGGAATTGAACAGGATGGTCAGATACGATTGCTTATCGTCATCCGAAACCGATTTTTCGAGCGAGAAGCGCGTGGTTGAAAACGCATAGGCCTTTTGGTCGGCCTGCGTGGTATCATTCGGGTCTAACACTTTACCAAACAGGTTCGGGGCTATAACATCGGGATTATTGTATGGCGATGTAACCTCGACGTTAAACTGCAGCACCGTGTCAATGGAGTATGCATTCGAGAGGCTGATGAGCAGTTCCTGCCTTAACCGTTCCGCGGCATTTGTCATGTTTCCCTTGTCGGGCTCATTGTCGTCGGCAAGCACGGTAGCCATGTGTTTAACAATGTTGCCCGCGAGGTCCTTTTTGGCATTTATTACGTATTGGTACGGATGCAGTATCGCCCCTGCCCCACCACCGCTTAATGGCTTGTCGATAGTATTTTCAATCTGCCAGGCGGGTATCGAAAAATCTGCCTGCAGGAATATGTCGATAGCAGCCAAACATGTCTGGGCCATCTTTTCAATATCTATACCACTAAAGGCCGATTCCACCGGTGTTTCTTCCGATATTGGCGTGCCGGTATGGTAAGGATATATCTTAACCATATCGCGCGACAGCAGGTGGGTTGATAGCGGCAGCAACGCAAAATAATAGGGATTACCAACATCAGGGATTGAGAACTGAATACCGGTAGCACTGTCATTAAACCTGGCTACCCAAATATCAATGGCGCTGTCGTCTTCGGTACCCAATTTCGGCATGCCCGAAGCGGCTCTCAATTCAGGGAATGCGGCCTGCAGTTTTTGAGCAAACTCCTGTATGGTAATGGCATTTCCGGGCGCATCAGAACTTGTTGTGCTGTCTTTTGTAAGATTAGGCCCAAGCACCGATGTTGCGAAAACAACAGATGGCTCATCTTTAAAATTATCGTCAACCAGGTTTAACTCGCGTGCAAGCTTCAGGTTAGTTACCAGCGCAAACAGGGCTAACGGATTGGTGTCGCTTACCGGGCTCTCGATTATTTCGTTGGCCGGTATGAGTACCAAAGGCACAATAATAACCTCGCCAACTTTGAGTTTTCCGTCGGCCGGTACAGAAGGATTGGCCATTCGGATATTCTGCGCGGTAGTATCATATTTGGTTGCTATCGTTTCCAGCGTATCGCCGTCTTCAACGGTGTAGAACACATACGGGTCGGCATCCGGTTTTAAAATCTCGCCCAGGTATTGATATATCTTCGTTACCATATCCATCAATATCGCCTTAGGGTCGGTGTCAATAGCGGAAAGTCCGGTATCGCCCTCAAGAGTATTTGATATGGTTACCTTCATATCCTCCCGGATAAGCTGGTAATATATTTGCTTATAAGTCCCCCTGTCGGCTTCTGCGCGTTTTTTCCAGGCCGTGTCGGTAATGGTTTCAACCGGTAAATAATTGGTAGGATTAAATGCCAGCGTAATGTACAGGTTAGGCGAACCGCCTTCAGGCTTATCAACTACGTATGATGCGGAAACGCTCGGGTAAAGGCTAAGGCCGATAACCGGGTCGGTATAACCTACGGTTATATCCGGCAATGTCGCAGGGCCCGGGTTAGCAATATTTTCGAACGATGTAAGGTTGCCGAAGATATCCTGCCACCGCATATCAATCTGCACGGTTTTGCCAACTGCGCGATATGGGTTCTCTTTTTCCGGCGGCAAGTCGTCAGATACTGCGTCCGTCACCACAGTTTTTACGAAAGGATATACCGGTACTATGCGATTGTACGGCATGTCCTCATTGGTAACTGCAGTTGGACGCAACGGCTCGGCTAAATCGTCTACGGGCGGCGGGTTATTGTCGCCCGGAGCCGCCGGAAGGCCGGAAATGGCTTCGTCAAAATCATCATTTGCGGCGATGTTGTAGCCCAATAAGTTGTAAAGTTCCTGCAGATTTTGGTCGGCATCGGTTAACGCGGTAACCGCGCCCGGGCCTTTCCGCTTCATAGTGAAGCCGATATTTCCCGGCGGAACAGTAGCCACTTTCACCTCTATCCGGGTATCGAAAGTTAATGGCGCCTCAAACAGCTGCGGATGATTTTTATTGGCATGGGCCAGCGAAATAATGCTTACCCCATATTTTTCCGCCAAAATTTCCAGGCTTTCGGCCGTTGCGGTAAGGTGCCCGTTTTGGGCGGCACTTGCCTGGTTTCCAGGGATTGCAAGCCGGGTATTTTTCCTGAAATGGGCTTTTTGGTTTTGTACGGCGATTTCACCAATGGTAGTGCTGTACCGTCTCGCAAAAGCCTGTAAGGTATCGCCTTCGGCCATTGTTACGCCGGTAACCGTTTGCGCTAAAGTTTCAATATATAATATTTCGTCCTGGATATTAATTGGCTCCCTTATAATTACGCTGTTAAGGAAGTTAAGCAGCACATCATCAATTATGTTATAGGTTATCACCACCGAAATGGTCACCTCGGTATCGCCGTTAAATAAATAATCGGGCAGGCCGTTCTTGCTGTCTTTAACCAGGTAATACAAATAATACCCGCCGGTGCCAACAATAGCCGCCTCCCACATATAGGTCAGGAAATCCAGCTGGCTCATGCCCAAAAGGTTGTCCTGCATGCCGGGCAATGCCACCAAAGCCCTGGCACCTGCCATTTGCGGCGGATTCGACAGGGTCGACAGATTGGTTTGCAGCAAATACATGCTGGTATTGGCAATACTGTCAGACCGTAAGCCGCTTGGCGGTTCCTGCTGCCCCTCTCTCGCCGGATCTTTTGAATACAGGATATCTATTTGGTTGATTATCGTACTACCCGGATGGGCAGCGTGATATACAACAAGGTTTTGCAGCAAGCTCATTGATGCCGGGTCGATGCCCTGTAGTTCGTACACGTTCGGCATCAACATGGCTGGGTCCTCGCTCGACCTTACCTGCCGCAGCCTCACATCAATTTTTGTAGACCAGGTATAGTCGTTTATAGGTACAGGCGGAGCGGTTCTTGTTTTAGTTTCCTGCACCTGTTTCAGCAGGCTAACTTTAGGCGCAATAGCATCATAACCGCTTAGCAGGGCTTGCAGGCTGTTTTTAAACATCCAGATAGATGGGTCGATGTTATCCTGCAGCAAGTTATCGCCATTCATCAATGTAATAGGCACTGGTAAGGCCCAGGTGATATTGCTTGGCAAACTGAACTTGCGCGGCTGTACCCTGTAAAGGTCACTGGCTTTCAATTCAACAATTATCGGTTTTAACTCTGCTTTTTGTAAATCCTGCAACGCATCGATGTCTACCTGCAGAAGGGTAAACGGCAATTCTATTCCGCCCGGTTTACCTAAACC